>CAYNZM010000005.1:0-38785 GCA_964401725.1 uncultured Oscillospiraceae bacterium | reverse complement strand
ATCTGCTGGTAGCGGATGTTGAAGCCGTGGGCGAAGGCGATGGCCTTGCCGGCGGAGAGGTTCGGGGCGACGGATTCCTTGTAGATGTCCGCGGCCCGCTCGTCGTTTACGAGCATCATGATGATGTCCGCGGCCTTCGTGGCGTCGGCCACGGACATGACGGTGAAGCCGTCCGCCTCGGCCTTCGCCCAACTGTTGCCCTTGCGGAGGCCGACGATGACGTCGCAGCCGGAGTCCCGAAGGTTCTGGGCGTGGGCGTGGCCCTGGGAGCCGTAGCCGACGATGGCGATCTTCTTGCCGTTCAGCACATTGATGTCGCAGTCCTGCTCGTAGTACATTTTAGCCATGATAATCTTTCTCCTTAAAAAATTAATCTTCATTGTTTTGAAAGGCGGATGATGGCGCGTTCAAGACGAGGCGCGGGGTCACGCCGGGCCGGGAGCATACTTTGTGTATGTGACCAATCGGCGGGGCCTCGCAACGAAGTATTGGGCGTGCCAGCGCCGCCGCTAACGGACGTTTTTGCCGTAGTTGAATTCGCTGCGGACCTTTGTATCATCGTGCAGAGTTCCGCCGCCCCGCTCGAGAGCCACGATACCGGTGCGGTCGATCTCCAGGATGCCGTGCTTTTCGATGAGGCTCAGGATGGCCTGGGCCTTGTCCTCCTCGCCGATGACGGCGAGAATGAGGCTCTCCGGGGACACATCCAAAATAGAGGCCCGGAAGATGTTGCAGATCTGGATGATCTCGTTTCGCGCCTCGGGGGTCTCCGCCCGGACCTTGATAAGAGATAACTCCCGCCGGAGGGTATTCTCCGGGGAGAGGACCTTTACCGAATGGACGGGGAAGAGCTTGCGGAGCTGGTTGCATAGGAGGTTTACCTGGGCGTCGGTCTCCGCCAGGACCTCCACGGTGATGCGGGTGACGCCGGGGCGGTCGATGGGACCGGCGGAGAAGGCTTCGATGTTGAAGCCCTTCCGGGCGAACAGGTGGGCGATCTGGCTCAGCACGCCGGAGACGTTGTCCACCAAAATCGCGAGGGTATAGCGTTTCTTTTCCATGTCCCGTCCTCCTTAGCTGAGCAGCAGGAACTGCGTGATGCGGCTGCCGCCGCTGACCATGGGCCTCACCATCTCGTCCGTGTCGATGACGCAGTCAATGACATAGCCGTGGCCGCAGGCGAGAGCTTCCTTCAAGGCGTCCTCGAAGTCCTCGGCGGTGCTGACACGACGACCGGAGAGACCGTAGGCCTCCGCCAGCTTCACATAGTCCGGCTCCTTGGCGATGTCCGTCTCGCAGTAGCGGTGGTCGTAGATAAGCGTCTGCCACTGGCGGACCATGCCCAGGGTGCGGTTGTCGAAGAGGATCGTGATGATGGGCAGATTGTAGTACGCCACGGTGGCGAGCTCGTGGCAGTTCATGCGGAAGCAGCCGTCGCCGGTGATCTGCAGGACGGTCTTGTCCGGGTGGCTGATCTTCGCCCCGATGGCTGCCCCGAGACCGAAGCCCATGGTGCCGAAGCCGCCGGAGGTCAGAAGCTGACCGGGGTAGTCGTAGTGGAAGTGCTGGATGGCCCACATCTGGTGCTGGCCCACGTCTGTGGCGACGATGGTGTCCTGTGGGCAGAGCCGGGCAACGATGTCGGAGATCTGCTTCGGGTTCAGGGTGTCGCTGGCGAAGGTGTACTCTGTCTCCGTGGGGAAGGAAAAGACGAATTTTTTCCATTCCTCGTGGTGCTGCTGGCGGACCCTCTCGTTCAGAAGCTCCAGGACCCGTTTCGCGTCCCCGATGATGTGATGATCGGTCTGGACGTTTTTGTTGATCTCGGAGCGGTCGATATCGATGTGGGCGATCTTCGCCTGGGCGGCGAAGCTCTCGGGGTCCAGGGCCACCCGGTCTGAGAAGCGGCAGCCGAAGGCGATGAGCAGGTCGCAGTTGTCCACCGCCATGTTGCTGGCCTGGGAGCCGTGCATGCCGATCATGCCGGTGGTGAGGGGGTTTCGGCCCCGGAAGCCGCCGCCGCCCATGACGGTGATGGCCACGGGAGCGTCGATGCGGTTGGCGAACTCCTCAAACTCCACATGGGCCCGGCTGCGGACCACGCCGCCGCCGCAGATGAGCAGGGGCTTTTCCGAGGCGGAAATCATGTCCACCAGGGTTTCGATGTCGCTGATGTCCGGCTCCGGGGCCCTTAGATCATGGCTGGCCCGGGCGATGAGACTGCCCAGGCGTCCCGCGGTATGGTGGAGCTTCCGGTCCAGGGGTTCGTATTCCGCCTCCTCCGCCGTGGCGTTTTTGAGGATGTCCACGAGGACAGGTCCGGGACGGCCGGACCGGGCGATGGCGAAGGCCTCCCGCAGTACGTCCGCCAGCTCGTCGGCGTGATGGACGAGATAGGTGGTCTTTGTGATGGGCATGGCGACGCCGGTGATGTCGCACTCCTGGAAGGAGTCCTTGCCGATGAAGGGCTGGCCCACGTTGCAGGTGATGAACACCACAGGGCTCGAGTCCATGTAGGCGGTGGCAATGCCGGTGACGAGATTCGTCGCCCCGGGGCCGGAGGTGGCGAAGCAAACGCCAACTTTTCCGGTGGAGCGGGCGTAGCCATCCGCGGCGTGAGATGCGCCCTGTTCGTGGGCGGTGCGGATGTGGGTGATCTCGTCCCGATGGTCGTACAGGGCGTCGTAGACGTTCAGAATGGTGCCGCCGGGGTAGCCGAAGACAGTGTCCACCTTCTGCTCCAGCAGGCACTGGATGACGATTTCTGCGCCGGTCATTTTCATGGGTGTTTAATCCTTTGCGTTTCAGATGCGGTCGAGGATGGCCTGGGTCATCTCCGCGCAGGAGAGGACCCGGTGCTCGGGACCGGCAATGTCGTTTGTGCGGCAGCCGTCGTTCAGTGCTTTTTCCACGGCAGCCTCGATGCAGTCCGCTTCCGCGGCGAGATCGAAGGAGTACCGCAGCATCATGGCTCCGGAGAGGATCGTCGCGATGGGGTTGCATTTTCCCGTGCCGGCGTACTTCGGCGCGGAGCCGTGGATGGGCTCGTACATGCCTCTCGTGCCGTCCCCCAGGGAGGCGGAGGGCAGCATGCCGATGGAGCCGGTGATCTGGCTGGCCTCGTCGGAGAGGATGTCGCCGAACATGTTCGTGGTGACGAGCACGTCGAACTGGGAGGGATTGCGGACGAGCTGCTGGGCGGTGTTGTCCACCAGCATGTCCTCCACGGTGACGCCGTCGTATTCCTCCGCGACGCGATGCACTACCTCCCGCCAGAGGCGGCTGGTCTCCAGGACATTTGCCTTGTCCACGCTGATGACCTTGCCGGAGCGCTTCTGGGCGGCGCTCATGGCGACCCGGGCGATTCGCTCGATCTCCATGACGGAGTAGGCTTCGGTGTCATAGGCCTCGGGACCGTATTTTCCCTCCCGGCGGCCCCGATCGCCGAAGTAGATGCCGCCGGTCAGCTCCCGGACGATGAGAAGATCGAAGCCGTTTTCCACCATGTCCGCCCGGAGAGGGGATTTCTCTGCGAGAGCGGGGTAAATTTTCGCGGGACGCAGGTTGGTGTAAAGCCCCATGGCGGCCCGGATGCCGAGAAGGCCCTTCTCCGGGCGGATGTCCGCCGGAAGGGTGTCCCACTTGGGACCGCCCACCGCGCCGAGGAGCACGCTGTCCGAGGCAAGGCAGCCGTCCACGGTCTCCTGGGGCAGGGGGATGCCCGTGGCGTCGATGGCGTCGCCGCCGATCTTGTACTCGGTGAAGCGGAACGCATGTCCGAACTTCGCGCCGACCTTTTCCAGCACAGCCACGGCGCTGTCCACGATCTCGGGACCGATGCCGTCGCCCTTCAGAAGCGCGATCTTATATTCCATAGTCAGTGTTCCTTTCTGTCCTTGAGATAGGATAAAAGCCCGCCGTGGGCGATGATGTTCTGAATAAACGGGGGAAAGGCCGCCGCCTGGAAGGTCCGGCCCGTCGTCTCGTCCGTAATGACGCCGGTGTCGAAGTCCACGGTGACGGTGTCGCCGCTTTGGATGGCCTCCGCGGCCTCCGGGCATTCCAGAATAGGAAAGCCGATGTTGATGGCGTTGCGGTAGAAGATGCGGGCAAAGCTCGCCGCAATGACGCAGGAAACGCCGCTGGCCTGGATGGCGATGGGGGCGTGTTCCCGGGAGGAGCCGCAGCCGAAGTTCCAGCCGCCCACCATGATGTCCCCCTCGTGGTTCGCGGCGGCGAAATCCGGGTCGATGTCCTCCATGCAGTGCTTGGCAAGCTCCGCGGGGGAGGGGGCGTTCAGATACCGGGCGGGAATGATGACGTCGGTATCCACGTTGTCGCCGTATTTGAATACTTTACCAGTTGCCATGGTCGTTTCCTCCTTACAGTTCGCCGGGGTCCGCGAGAACGCCCTTCACCGCGCTGGCGGCGGCGACGGCGGGGGAGGCCAGGATGACCTCGCTCTCGGTGTGACCCATGCGTCCGACGAAATTCCGGTTGGTGGTGGCGACGGCCCGTTCCCCCTCCGCCATGCAGCCCATGTGTCCGCCGAGGCAGGGACCGCAGGTGGGGGTGGAGAAGACGCACCCGGCCTCCAGAAAGATCTCCGTCAGCCCCTCTTTGAGACATTGCAGGGAGATGGCCTGGGTGGCGGGGATGACGATGCAGCGGATGCCCTCCGCCACCTTCCGGCCCCTGAGGATGTCCGCCGCCACCCGCAGGTCGGAGATGCGTCCGTTGGTGCAGGAGCCGATGACCACCTGGTCGATGGGCATGCCCTTCGCCTCGTCGATGGTGCGGGTGTTGGAGGGCAGGTGGGGCAGGGAAACGGTGGGCCGCAGCTCGCTGAGGTTTATCACGACCTCGGTTTCATATTCCGCGTCCGGGTCGGGATCGTAGGCCGTCCAGGGCCGGTCCACCCGGCAGGTCACGTAGTCGATGGTCTTGTCGTCCACGGGGAAGATACCGTTTTTGCCGCCGGCCTCGATGGCCATGTTGGCGATGGTGAAGCGGTCGTCCATGGAGAGCTCCGCCACGCCGGGACCGACGAATTCCAGGGACTTATACAGCGCCCCGTCCACGCCGATCCGGCCGATGAGGTGCAAAATCACGTCCTTGCCGGAGACGTGGGGCGGGAGCTTGCCGGTGAGGATGACCTTGATAGCCGGGGGGACCTTGAACCAGTTCTCGCCGGAGGCCATCCCTGCCGCCATGTCCGTGGAGCCGACGCCGGTGGAGAAGGCGCCCAGTGCGCCGTAGGTGCAGGTGTGGCTGTCCGCGCCGATGACGAGCTCGCCGGGGGCCACGAGACCGAGCTCCGGCAGGAGGGCATGCTCGATGCCCGCCTGACCCACGTCGTAGAGGTGGGTGATGCCGTGGCGATGGGCAAACTCCCTCGCGGTCTTGCAGAGCTGGGCGGATTTTATGTCCTTGCAGGGGGTGTAATGGTCCAGGACAATGGCGATCTTTTCCTTGTCAAAGACGCTCTCGAAGCCTGCCGCGTCGAATACGCCCACGGCGACGGGGGTGGTCACGTCGTTTCCGAGGACCAGGTCCAGCTTTGCCTCGATGAGGTCTCCGGCCTTCACGCAGGGCAGGCCCGCGTGGGCAGCCAGGATCTTTTGGGTCATGGTCATTCCCATGGCTTATTCCTCCTTCTTCGCGGCTTCCGTGGCGGCGCAGAGCTTGTTGACCGCCTTGATGTAGGCGACGATACTCGCCTCGATAACGTCGGTGGAGAGGCCCTTGCCGGTGTAGGTCTTTCCCGCGCTCATGAGCTTGACGGTGACGTCGCCCAGGGTGTCCTTGCCCTCGGAGACGGAGTGGATGTTGTAGATGTCGAAGGTGTGCTCCGCGGGCTGCACGATCTTGTCGATGGCCCGGAAGGCGGCGTCGATGGGACCGTCGCCCAGACACACGTCCTCGAATTTCTCTCCGTCCTTCTCGAGGCTCACGGTGCAGGTGGCGGTGGTGAAGTTCGAGGTGTGGACGGAGAACCAGTCGAGCTTATAGCCCGTGTCCTCGTCGACGGCTTCGGCGGTGATCCGGTGCTCCGCGATGGCCTCCAGGTCCGCGTCCGTGATGTTCTTCTTCTTGTCGCAGAGGAGCTTGAAATCCTTGAAGCAGGCGAGAAGCTCCTCCTTTGTCAGGGTGTAGCCAAGCTGATTGAGGCGATCTTCCACGGCGTGCTTGCCGGAGTGCTTGCCCAGGACGATGTTGTTTGTGTGGATGCCGAGAGACTCCGGGGTGAGGATCTCATACGTCTGCTTGTTGGCGAGAACGCCGTGCTGGTGGATGCCCGCCTCATGGGCGAAGGCATTCCGGCCCACGATGGGCTTGTTCAGCGGGGCGGACTGGCCGATGATGTTATACACCGTGCGGCTGGCCCGGGAGATCTGCGTCGTGTCGATGCGGGTGGTATAGGGATACACCGCCGGACGGGTGTGCATGGCCATGACCACTTCCTCGAGAGCCGTGTTTCCGGCCCGTTCCCCGAGACCGTTCACCGTGCACTCGATCTGCCTTGCGCCGCCCAGAACGCCCGCCAGGGAGTTTGCCGTGGCGAGACCCAGGTCGTTGTGGCAGTGGACGGAGAAGATGGCCTTGTCGCTGTCGGGGACGTTTTTGCGGAGGTATTCGATAAGCTCCCGCATCTCGGCGGGGGTGGTGTAGCCCACGGTGTCGGGAATGTTCACGGTGGTCGCTCCGGCGCGGATGGCGGCGTCCACGATCTTCACGAGAAAGTCCCAGTCGGAGCGGGTGGCGTCCTCGGCGGAAAACTCAATGTTCCCGCAGTATTTCTTCGCGTGGGCGGTCATGGCGGCGGCGGCCTCCAGGACCTCCTCCGGGGTCATCTTCAGCTTGTACTCCATGTGGAGGGGACTGGTGGCGATGAAGAGGTGGATGCGGGGACTGGACGCATGCTTCACCGCGTCCCAGGCGGTGTCGATGTCCTTGATGTTTGCCCGGGCCAGGGAGGCCACGGAGCAGTCCTTCACCGCGCCGGCAATGGTCTTGACGGACTCAAAATCCCCGGGGGAGGAGATGGCGAAGCCCGCCTCGATGACGTCCACCTTCATTTTTTCCAGGCACCGGGCCACCTCGATCTTTTCCCGGAGATTCATGGAGCAGCCGGGGGACTGCTCGCCGTCGCGGAGAGTGGTGTCGAAAATCACGATCTGGTCCATGGGAGTCACGTTCCTTTCCGTTATAATCCAGCGTTTTGTGGTAATAAAAAATCCGTATGGCCCGAAAAGTCAGACCATACGGAGGATCGGCGTCGTCGTTCCCGGCCTCAAATCAGCCGGAGATCAGCATCCCGCGTTCAGAGCATGACTTTTCGCGCTATCATCCAAGACCCGCAGTCGAAGGATAATAACGCTGACTAGAAGAATAATGCTCTGAAACGCAGCGTGCATACGAAAAACCTCATGATTTCATGCGTTAAAATGACTTTACCATACAATATAAAAGCTGTCAACGTTCTTTTTGCCCGAAATACCTCGAAATGTTATAATTTTTCTGTGCAAATCCCAGAAACCATGCTATAATGCACCTGTTTATCAACACAGGAGAAAAGGATATGTGGAAATATTTCGGCGTACTCTGCAATATGCTCACCGTCCTCCTGGGCGGATGCCTGGGGCTGTTCCTGCGGTCCCGCAAGTCCCGGACGGCGTCCAACGACGGATTTCCGCCCCGGGAGTCTCTGCCGGAGGTGATGATGGTCTGTCTCGGCTTCTGTACGATCTTCGCGGCGGCCTCCGGGCTTGTGGGCGTGGAGAGCGGTTCCCAGGCCCTCGTCGTGGTGTTCAGCATGGCGGCGGGACTTTTGCTGGGTTGGGCCCTGCGGCTGGACGACCGCTTGAACCGCCTGGGGGATAAGGCCATGCTCCGTTTCGGCGGCGGGGGAGAGGGAAAGAAAAACCCTGCCGAGGGCGTCGTCACGGCGGTGCTTCTGTTCTGCGTCGGGTCCATGACCTTCCTCGGCTCCTTCGAGAGCGCGCAAAATCCCGCCGGCAGCCTGGACCTTGCCTGCCACACTACGCTTCTCATAAAATCCATGCTGGACTTCGTCTCCGCCACCTGCCTGACCGTGACCTTCGGCGGCTCGGTGCTTCTGTCGTCCCTCTTCGTGCTTCTGTTCCAGGGGCTTCTGGTGGCGCTGGCGGCCCAGCTCCAGCCCTTTCTCGACCGGATTTCGGTCCTGCCGGTCCTCAGCGGCGTCGGCTCTCTCATCCTCCTTGCCATCGCCTGCAACCTTCTGGGCCTCAAAAAGATCAAGACCGCGGACTATCTACCCGCGCTGGTTCTGCCGATCCTAATCTGCTGGCTTCTGGCCTGAGAGACTGACAGTTGCGTTTTCTCACAGAATATGGTATAACATATTTATTCTATCAAATAATTTATATATTAAAGGTGGTTTCATTATGGGCAGAGTAGACGGGACACGCATCAAAAAGGAGGTCCCGATGTACCTCCTGGCGCCGCAGTTCATGCCGGAGCGCAACGACGCCATGAACATGACGACAATCGACATCCCCATCGAGCCTCTCCGCAAATACATGAACGACAAGCGCAAGGAAGGCATCCGCATCAGCCACATGGCTCTTATTATGACGGCCTACGCCCACCTGGTGGGAGAGTATCCATCCATCAATCGCTTCGTGCAGAACAAGCGCATCTACCAGCACAATGACTTCACGATCTCTCTCGTCGTTCTCCGTCCCGGCGACTCCGGAAACGACGACACCATGGCAAAGCTCTACATAAACCCCGAGGATACGATCTTCGATGTCCAGAAAAAGATCGACGAGTATATCGAAGTCAACACCTCCGGCGCGGAGGAGGACTCGAATGCCCTGGACAAGTGGATGGGCATCCTCTGCTCCCTGGGCGGTCTCCTGGACTTTGCCGGGTGGCTTCTGCGCTTCCTGGACCGTCACGGCATGCTCCCCCGGGCGCTGGTGAACGCCAGTCCCTTCCACGCGAGCCTTCTCATCACGAACCTCGCCTCTATCCGCACGAACCACATATACCACCACGTTTACAACTTCGGCACCACCTCCGTGTCCATGGCCATGGGCAATCTCCGGGAGGTCCCGAAGCGCGGACGAAACGGCACGGTGGAGCTGGTCCGGTGCATGCCCATCGGCATCGTGATGGACGAGCGCATCGCTTCCGGCCACTACCTCGCCCTGGCCTTTGCCCGGTTCAAGGACATGCTGGCTCATCCCGAGAAGCTGGAGCAGCCCGGCACCAGGGTCGCCGCTCTGAAGGGTCAGACGATGTAACACTCAAATAATCAACCACCCCGGAAGGGCGATTTTTCTCGTTCTTCCGGGGTGGTTTTCAGTTTCCGAGGACCGAATGGTCCAGCCATTTGCATCCGCGGAAGCGGAGGGTGAAGCAGATATTCCGCACGAGCCAGTCCGTGCACCAGCCGATCCACACGCCCCACAGACCCACGGCGGTGTACCGGCAGAGATACCAGCTCAGCGCCACCCGGAACACCCACATGCTGACGGTGCTGACCCACATGGCGTAGCTCACATCACCGGCGGCACGAAGGCCGTTCGGCATGGTGAAGGACCGGGGCCAGATGAGGACCTTCATGGCGCTGGAAAACCAGATGAGCTGGCAGACGAGAGAGGCGCCTTCATCCGAAAGAGCCGTGAACCGCACGACGAAGGGCGCCGCGGCGGAGATGATCGCGCCGGTGGCGAGGACAGTGAGGGTGGAATACCGGGTGAAATCCCGGATGTATCCCTTGGCCTGCTCTGGCTCGCCCCGTCCGATGCACTGACCGGCGACGGT
Source organism: uncultured Oscillospiraceae bacterium (assembly GCA_964401725.1). Classification (GTDB taxonomy): domain Bacteria; phylum Bacillota; class Clostridia; order Oscillospirales; family Oscillospiraceae; genus CAJOIG01. The sequence goes on along the minus strand of CAYNZM010000005.1, from coordinate 28,969 downwards.
GAGAAGCCCCGTGCCGATGGCCTGGGCGGGCATGGAGCCGAAGGTCTCCAGGGTGAAGACCACGGCCTGGGCGGCGATGGCTGTCGTTCCGAGAACGGACACCGTGCTCTGCACCACCAGGCGGCCGAGCTGGAACATGCCGTTTTCCACGGCGCTGGGAAGACCCACCCGCAGCACCCGGCGGATCATGGGCAGGTCCGCCCGAAGGGGGAAGATGCCCCGCAGGGAGATGGGGCCGGGCTGACTCTGGACGTACAGCATCACGGCGGCGGAGAATATACGGCTCACCAGGGTCGCGGCGGCGGCACCCAGGACCCCGAGGCCGAAGCCGTAGATGAGGATGGCGTTTCCCGCGATGTTCAGAACATCCGCCGCGGCGGCGATGCGCATGGGGGAGCGGGAATTTCCTACCGCCCGGTGCAGGGCGGCGCTGGCGGTATACAAGGCCAGGAAGGGATAGCTCAGGGCCGTGACGAAAAGATATATTACGGCGGCGTCCATGACGGCGGGCTCCACAGTGCCGAAGATCAGCGCGAGGAGCGGTCTGCGCAGAAGAATAAGGACCACCGCCGCGGTCATAGACAGAGCGGCGCTGGCGATGAGGACCTGGTGGGCGGCGGCCCGGGTATATTTTTCGTCGTCTCGGCCCATGTACTGGGCGCATACGATGGTCCCTCCCGCGCCGAGAGCGGAGAAAAAGTACAGCACCAGAAGATTCACCGCGTCCACCAGCGCCACGCCGGAGATCGCCGCCTCGCCCACGCTGGACACCATCAGCGTGTCCGCCACGCCCATGAGACCGGTGAGCACCTGCTCCACCATCAGCGGTACGAGAAGGGCTCGGACCTGTTGTTTCGTAAACAGCATAGTTACTACGTCCTTTAGAGATTCCGGGAGCTATTATAATCCTGATTTCCGGAATTGCAAGAGGGCGTTTCGCGTGGTATAATCAAATGGCTATGGATAAATTTACAAAAGACTACATAACCGCTCGCCGGGAGGTCATCGCCCGGAACTTCCCGAATCTGAATGACCGCCAGCGGGACGCCGTCCTGGCGACGGAAGGGCCGCTGCTCATCCTGGCCGGAGCCGGCAGCGGCAAGACGACGGTGCTCATTAACCGCGTCGCAAACCTCATGAAATACGGACGAGCCTCGGACTGCGGCCTTCTCCCGTCCGACGCGGACGAGGATAAGCTCGCCGTGATGCAGGCATATCTCGCGGGGGATGTGTCCCGCAAGCGGGAGGCGGAGGAGTTCGCCGCTTTCGAGCCCGTGGAGCCCTGGCGCATCCTTGCCATCACCTTTACGAACAAAGCCGCCGGGGAGCTGAAGGACCGCCTGAACGCTATGCTGGGTCCCGCCGCGGAGGACATCTGGGCCCGGACCTTCCATTCCGCCTGTGTTCGCATCCTGCGCCGGGACGCGGATAAGCTTGGTTATCCCACCTCCTTCACGATCTACGATACCGCGGATCGGACATCGGTGATGAAGCGAATCGTGAAGGACCTGAACAAGGACGACAAGACCTATCGTCCCAACTGGGTCCTCGGCATCATCGACAAGGCGAAGGACTCCCTGCAGTCCCCGGAGGACTTCGCGGATATGGCGGAGAAGACCGGCGACATCCGTATGAAGACCGTCGCGGCGCTGTACACGGAATACGCCCGACGTCTCTTCGACGCCGGGGCCATGGACTTCGAGGACCTCATCTACAATACCGTCCGTCTCCTGCGGGAGCATGAGGATGTCCGCACCTATTACCAGCGTCGCTTCCGCTATGTGCTCATCGACGAGTACCAGGACACGAACCACCTGCAGTACCTCTTTGCCAGCATGCTGGCCGCGGGACACAGGAACATCTGCGTCGTGGGCGACGATGATCAGTCCATCTACTCCTTCCGGGGTGCCACCATCGAAAACATCCTCTCTTTCGAGGAGGAGTATTCCGGCTCCCGGGTCATTCGCCTGGAGCAGAACTATCGCTCCACGGGCCACATCCTGGATGCGGCGAACGCCGTTGTTTCCCACAACGAGGGCCGCAAGGGCAAACGCCTCTGGACCCGCGCGGGTGACGGCGACCGCATCACGCTCTACGTCGCCCGGAACGAGGACGACGAGGCCCAGTACGTCGTCCGGCAGGTCTTGTCCGCTGTCCAGCGGGGGGAGAACTTCCGGGACCACGCGGTGCTGTACCGCATGAACGCTCAGTCCCGTGCGCTGGAGCAGGCCTTCCTGCGAAACGGCATCCGCCCCCGCATCGTGAAGGGCAATCCCTTCTTCGAGAGGGCGGAGATCAAGGACATCATGGCGTATTTCTTCGTTCTGCTGAACCCGGCGGACGATCTGCGCCTGACCCGCATCATCAACGTTCCGGCCCGGGGCATCGGAAATACCACCATCGAGCGGGCAAGAGGCATCGCGGAGCGGAATTCCGTGCCGCTGTTCACCGTCATCTCCCTGGCGGATCAGTTTCCGGAACTGTCTCGGGCGGCGGAGAAGCTGAAGGCCTTCGCCGCCATAATGAACGAGCTGTCCCAGCTCACCCAGACCGGGGGATTGGAGGAGCTCTACGACGCCCTGCTGGAGAAGACCGGATACGCCCGGGCACTGCAGGCGTCCAATACCGAGGGGGACCGCAACCGCCTCGAGAACGTGCAGGAACTCAAGTCCTTTATCGCCACCCACGTCCGCCAGTCCGGGGACGACACTCTCGCGGGCTTTTTGGATGAGGTCAGTCTCTACACCGATCTCCAGAACATGGACCCGGACGAGAACACCGTCACCCTCATGACCATCCACTCCGCCAAGGGTCTGGAATTCCCCACGGTCTTCGTGGTGGGCATGGAGGAGGGGGTCTTCCCGTCCCTCCAGGCGGACACCTCCCAGGCCATGGAGGAGGAACGCCGCCTGGCCTACGTCGCCATCACCCGGGCCAAACGCCGTCTCGTCCTTGTCAGCGCCCGGCAGCGCATGCTGATGGGACAGACCGCCGCCCATCGAGTCAGCCGCTTTGTGGACGAGATACCCCCGGAGCACATTGACCGGCCCTACGCCGATCTGAAGCCCAACTACTTCGATTTCGAGGACGTCCCGAAGCCTGCCCGCAGCGCCTGGCCGTCTCCGAAGCGCACCGTTTCCGCGCCGGCACCCCGGCCCAAGGCTCCCGCCGTGGACTACGATCTTGGCGACCGCGTACGCCATAAGGCCTTTGGGGAGGGAACCATCCGGAAGCTGACCCCCATGGGAGGCGACGCCCTGGTGGAGATCGAGTTCGACAACGTCGGCGTGAAGCGTCTCATGCTGAAGGCCGCGTCGGCTCACATGGAAAAGCTATAAAAATCCGCCGGAGTGAACAACTCCGGCGGGATTTCATTTCGGGATTCAGTTTTTCTCCAGCAGGGCCGACGCGCTCTCCCGTATGCGCTCGAAGGTCTCCACACTGAGGTCATGCTCGATCTTGCAGGCGTCTTTGTAGGCGGTTTCCTCCTCGACGCCGAGCTTCATGAGGATGGCGGCGAGGGTCTGGTGGCGCTCATACATGCGCAGAGCGATCTCCATGCCCTTGTCCGTGAGGTGGATGAAGCGGTCCTCGTCTCGGTGGATGTAGCCGTTTTCTTCGAGCTGCTTCATGGCGACGCTGACCGACGGCTTCGAAAAGCCCAGGGCGTTCGCGATGTCGATGGAGCGGACAAGACCGCGTTCGAGAGACTGCATATATACGGCCTCGAGATAATCCTCCGCCGATTCGTGGATGTTCAACGGCGTCACTTCCTTCCGCGTTTTTTCTCATTCTATCATAACCCGGCGTCAAACACAAGCGGCGACATGCAAAGATTTTTCCGGAAATATGCATTTAACCGATTGCGTTTTATCGGCAAGTATATTACAATACCGTACGTGCGAACGCGCAGTCGAAAAAAGAGGTATGAAACACATGAAAGTAAAGATCACGGCGGACAGCACCTGTGACCTCAGCCCGGAGCTGGTGGAGCGCTACGGCATCACCATCATCCCGCTCACGGTCACCTGCGACGGCAAAAGCTATCTCGACGGCGTGGAGATCGATCCCGACGCGCTGTTTGAGATCACGGAAGCCACCGGCGGCGTTGCCGCCACCGCGGCGGTGAACCTCGTATCGTACCAGGAGGTCTTCTCCCAGGCGCTGGAAAGCGCGGACGCCGTCGTCCACTTCACTATTTCCTCGGCCATGTCCGCCTGCTGCCAGAACGCGTGCATCGCCGCGGAGGAGCTGGGAAACGTCTATGTGATCGACAGCGAGAATCTCTCCACCGGCATCGGCCATCTCGTGCTGGATGCCTGCGAGCTGGCGGAGGAGGGCATGGACGCCGCCGCCATCAAAGCCGAGCTTGACGAGCGCAAAAAGAAGCTGGACGTGAGCTTCGTCCTCACGACCCTCGAATACCTGCGCCGGGGCGGACGCTGTACCACCCTCGCCGCCATGGGGGCAAACCTTTTGAAGCTCCACCCCTGCATCAATGTCATGGACGGCAAAATGGGCGTCGGCAAAAAATACCGGGGCAATATGCAGGCCTGCCTCGTGCAGTACGTCCGGGATAAGCTGGCGGAGCCCGAGACCGTCGATCCCCGCCGCATCTTCATCACGGACTCCGGCTTTGACGACGCCACCCGGGACCTGGTGGAGGCCACCATCCGGGAGTGCGTTCCCTTCCGGGAGATCATCCGCACCCGCGCCGGCTGCACCGTCTCCTGCCACTGCGGACCGGGCTGCCTCGGCATCCTTTTCTATCGCCGCTGAGGATTTATATTTCTTAAAATATAAATTATTTGTCCAATCCTTATATTTTGACAAAATTTTTAAAAAATTTTTTTATGTTTACCCGAAATAGTTCTTGCATTTTGTAAAAAAATGGTTTACAATATCCCCGTTTGGTTGGTTATTCACTAACACACTTTCCTATATGGGGGTAACGTCATGTCCAGACCGAAAGGCAGCAAGAATAAAAAAACACTTCTCTCCGAGGCCCAGCTCGACGACAAGATCGCCGCGGCGGAGGTCGTAAGAAAGAAGCTGGCGAAGGAGGAGCAGAACCTCTCCAACGCCCTGGAGAACACCAAAGCCCAGCTCAAAGCCAAGCGGAAGGAGCTCCGCGCCGCAGAACGTCAGTTGGCCCAGCTCCGTCTCAAAAAAACCCAGGCCGACGCCGACGCGGCCGCCGCCGTCCAGAAAAAGGAGATCGAAAAGGTCGTTTCCTCCCTTGTCAGCAGCGGTAAATCCGCGGACGAGATCCTGGACCTTCTCGGGAAATAATATATCTTCGCCCGATGCAGATGTTTGATTTCTGCGTCGGGCGATTTTTGTTGTTATTTACTTTGTCCGCAGCATCCGGCAGGCGTTTAAAATCGCGATGACCGCGACGCCAACGTCCGCGAAGACTGCCTCCCACATGTTCGCGACGCCGAAGGCGCCCAGCAGCAGGAACAGGCCCTTGATCCCCAGGGCGAAGACGATGTTCTCCCGGACGATGCGCAGGCATTTGCGGGAGATGTCCATGGCGGTGAGGAGTTTTCTCGGGTCGTCGTCCATGAGGACCACGTCGGCGGCCTCGATGGCGGCGTCGGAGCCCATGGCACCCATGGCGATGCCGACGTCCGCGCGGCTGAGGACCGGCGCGTCGTTTACGCCGTCCCCCACATAGGCGAGGAACCGACCGGCGTCCTGATTGGAAAGAAGCCGCTCGACGTTCGCGACCTTGTCCGCCGGCAGCAGGCGGGTGTGGGCCTCGTCCAGACCCAGGGCCTTTGCCACGGCTTCACCCGCCGCGGCGCTGTCGCCGGTGAGCATCACGGTGCGGATGGCCTGCTGCCGCAGGGCCGAGATGGTCTCCGCCGCGGAGGGCTTCACGGTGTCGGATACCACCGCGTACCCGAGATAGCGTCCCTCCCGGGCGATATGGATGACCGTGCCGGGCTCGAGACTGGAATCCGGGCAGGGGAGGCCGGAGGCCTGCATGAGCTTCTCGTTGCCGGCGAGGACGGAAACGCCGTCCACCCGGACGGACAGCCCCTGTCCCGGGACCTCCTGCACGTCTGTAACCCGGGCGGGGTCCAGCTCGCCGTCGTAGGCCTTGCGGATGGACTGGGCGATGGGGTGGTTCGAGTGGCATTCCGCGTGAGCGGCGCAGGAGAGCAGCTCGTCGCCGGAAATTCCCGCCGCCGGATGCAGTTCGTTTAAAACAAAGCGGCCTTCCGTCAGGGTCCCGGTCTTGTCGAACACGACGGTTCCGACCTTGGACAGAAGCTCCAGATAGTTCCCACCCTTTACGAGAATGCCCTGCTTGGAGGCTCCGCCGATGCCGCCGAAGAAGGACAGCGGAATGGAAATGACGAGTGCGCAGGGACAGGAGATGACGAGGAAGATCAGCGACCGATGCAGCCAATCCGCCCAGCCCCCTGCGAACAGGGGAGGCAGGACCGCCAGCAGCACCGCCGCGATCACCACGGCGGGGGTATACACCCGGGCGAAGCGGGTAATGAAGCTTTCGGTCTTCGCCTTTTTCTCCGAGGCGTTTTCCACGAGCTCCAGGATTTTTGCCACGGTGGATTCCCCGAAGGGCTTCGTTACGCGGATGGTAAGCAGACCCGTCTGGCTGACGCAGCCGGAGACGACCTCGTCCCCGGGAGCCACGTCCCTCGGGACGGACTCGCCGGTCAGAGCGGCGGTGTCCAGAGCGGAGGAGCCCTCCGTCACGATACCATCCAGAGGGATCTTCTCGCCCGGACGCACGACGATGAGCTCTCCGACCTCCACCTCGTCGGGGTCTGTCTCCACGATCTCGCCGTCCCGCAGGACGTTCGCGCTGTCCGGGCGGATGTCCATGAGCTCCGCGATGGACTGGCGGGACCGGCCCACGGCGACGCTCTGGAACAGCTCGCCCACCTGGTAGAACAGCATGACCCCCACGGCCTCGGAATACTCCCCGAGAACCAGCGCGCCGAGGGTGGCGAGAGCCATGAGGAAGTTCTCGTCAAAGACTTGTCCGTGGGCGATGTTCAGCGCGGCCTTCCGCAGCACGTCCCAGCCAACGAGGGCGTAGGGAATGAGGAACAGCAGGAGCCTTAGCCAACCCGTCGCCGGGATGCAGGCCGCCGCGATGAGAAGCACGCCGCTGGCGAGGATACGCGCGAGCGTTCTTTTCTGCTTTTTCGTCATATCACTTCAAAACGATCTCGCAGTCCGGCTCCACCCGCTTGCAGCAGCGGACCGTCTCCTGCAGAATGTCGTCAAACCGGGCGTCGTCGGCGTCCAGGGTCAGCTTCTGGGTGAGAAAGCTCACGGTGGCGTCGTTCACGCCGTCGAGCTTTTTGATGGCGTCCTCCATCTTCCGGGCGCAGTTGGCGCAGTCCAGGTCGATGAGCTTGAAGGTCTTTTTCATGGCGATCTCTCCTTTATAATATTACTCGGAAATGTGATCCATGCCCTGGGCGATGATCTTGCGGACATGGTCGTCGTCCAGGGAGTAAAATACGGTTTTCCCGTCCCGACGGGGCTTCACGAGGCGGCTGCTTTTCAGTACCCGAAGCTGGTGGCTCACGGCGGACTGGGTCAGTCCCAGAAGCTGGGCAATATCGCACACGCAGAGCTCCGCCTCGAACAGGGCGTAGAGGATCTTCACCCGGGTGGAATCCCCGAACACCTTGAAAAGCTCCGCGAGATCGTACAGCGTCTCGTCGTCCGGCATGTCCCGCAGGACGGATTTCACCGCGTCCTCGTGCACGCACAGAAAGCCGCAGCGCTCGATGTCGGTCATGGTCCCTTCGTTCATAGTCCACCTCAAAAAACAAACATCTGAATGATTGATCATATGTTAACACGTTTTTTCTCCCCTGTCAATATATGCTGACAGGGGAGAGTGTGTTTTTTACAGGATGTTCGCCAGGGCCTCCACGTCCTCCATGGATGTGGCTCAGCTTGTCACAAGCCGCACGACGGTGTGGTTCACCCCAGCTCGTCAAAGAGGCCCAGGACCACGATGCCCACCACCGCGATGCCGATCATGAGATAGTGCTTCCAGGAGAGCTTTTCCTTCAGGAACAGGCGGCTCCACACCACGGAGGCCACGCAGTACGCCGAGATGATGGGGGCGGACATGGCTACGTGCTCGGAGTCCGCCAGGGCATAGATATACGCCAACTGTCCCGCCGTCTCGAACACTGCGCCGACGTACTTCGGAGCCTCCCGCTTGGGCAGGAAGTGCTCTTTTTTAATGAGCAGGACGATGACGCACACGATGCCCGCGGCGAGGAAGGTAAGCTCATAGGCCACGTTCGCGCTGTCCTCGTCCAGGGTCTCCAGCACCAGGCTGTCCGCGAAAGTCCCGGCGGCGTCCAGGATGCAGTAGGCCACGGGAATGAGGATGGCGATGAGAGATTTCGCGTATTTGTAGTTTGAGATGCTCTGCCGCGCGGTGCGGGCTTCCTCGTCCTCGTGCATCTCCACGACGCCGAGGCCGATGACGCCGATGCAGACAAGCGCCGTGGCGCCGAGCTGCCAGCCGCTCAGGGAGCCGAAGCCGGCGGTGACGATGGTGAGGATCGCCACCAGCGCGCCGGAGGAGTTGCAGATGGGGCTGGACACGGAAAGCTCGATGTACCGCAGGCCGAAGTACCCGATGGCCATGGACAGGATGTACAGCAGGGACACGGGGAGGTAGGTGAGGATGATGGAGAAGTTGACCTCCACTCCCTGGGCGAAGACCTCCACCGCGGCGTGGATGCCCATGACGACGCCCACGGCAACCACCATCTTGAGATGGCTTGTCTTATCATCGGCGTCCCGGCAGCCGATTTTGGAAAATAGGTCCGATCCGCTCCAGCAGATGAGGGCCAGGACCGAAAACCAGAACCAATTCATATATCTCTCTCCTTACAGTTGATCGGCGTCGATGAGGCCCCGCTCGAACAGCTTCTGCAGGCTCATGAGGATGCCGGTTTTAGCGTGATACCAGGTCAGACCGCCCTGAAAATAGACGGCGTAGGGCTCCCGGATGGGACCGTCGGCGGAAAGCTCGATGGACGAGCCCTGCACGAAGGCTCCCGCCGCCATGACCACCTCCGCGTCGTACCCGGGCATGGCCCAGGGGACGGGAGTGACGTAGCTGTCCACCGGGGCGGCGGCCTGGATGCCCAGGCAGAAGGCCAGCATCCGCTCCGGGGAACCAAGCTCCACCGCCTGGATGATGTCGTGGCGGGACTCGCTGGCGTTGGGAACACAGCGGAAGCCCAGGCGCTCGTAAATGTTCGCAGCAAAGATCGCGCCCTTCAGCGCACCGGACACCACCGTCGGCGCCAGGAAAAAGCCCTGGAACATGGCGGGAAGCTGACCGAGGTTTGCGCCCACCTCCTGGCCGAGGCCGGGAGCGGACAGCCGATAGGCGCAGCGCTCCACGCATGCCGCCGTCCCGCAGATGTACCCGCCCGTGGGAGCAAGACCGCCGCCGGGGTTTTTGATAAGGGAACCCACGATCATATCCGCGCCCACATCCGAGGGCTCGACGGTCTCCACAAACTCCCCGTAGCAGTTATCCACCATGCAGATCACGTCGGGCTTTATACTTTTGCAGAAGGCGATGAGCTCGCCGATCTGCGCCACGGAAAAGCTGGGGCGGGTGGCGTAGCCCTTGGAGCGCTGGATGGTGATGAGCCTTGTCTTCGGCGTGATGGCGGCCCGGATGGCGTCCCAGTCAAAGCCGCCGTCGGGGGTGAGGTCCGCCTGCCGGTAGGTAACGCCATACTCCGCGAGAGAGCAGGGGGAGGGCCGGATGCCAATGACCTCCTCCAGGGTATCGTAGGGTGCGCCGACGGGGGATAGGAGCTCGTCTCCCGGCCGGAGGTTGGCGGAAAGCGCCACCGCGAGAGCGTGGGTCCCGCAGGTGATCTGGGGCCGCACCAGAGCCGCCTCCGTGTGGAAGGTGTCGGCGTAGACCCGTTCCAGGACGTCCCGGCCCCGGTCGTTGTAACCGTAGCCCGTGGTCTGGGCGAAGCACTGGGCGTCCACCCGGTTTTTCCGCAGGGCGGCCAGGACCTTCGCCTGGTTGTATTCCGCCGCGGCGTCGATGCCGTCGAAGCGCTCCCGCAGTCCGGCGAGGATTGCCTCCCCGAAGCGGGTCACCCGAGGGTCGATGCCCAGCGGTTCATAAATTTCCGTTATATCCATATCCTGTTCCTCTCGTAGTCCGACCCTATTAACTTACCATCGAACCACAGTTCATGTCAAGATTTGACAGATGTAAAAAACCGGGAGCGGATGCTCCCGGTGGGTGGTTTGGGATGAATGGCTCAGCGCCAGCTAAAGGTAACCATGCCGTAGACATAGATAAAGATGATGACCACGGGCACGACATATTTGAATACGGGCTTCATCCAGGGCTTTACCTTCATGCCCTTGCCGGCGTTGGCCTCCAGGACGAAGTTGTCCCAGCCCCAGCCAAATTTGTTGCAGCAGAACAGGGCATACACCAGGCTGCCGATGGGAAGAGCATTGGTGGAGACGATGAAATCCCAGAAATCCAGCCATGCGGAGCCCTCCGCAAAGGGCTGGAAGGAGAATACGCTATAGCCCAGGGCGGTAGTAAGGCCGAGAGCGAACACCACGATGCCGCAGATGAGGCTGCCCTTGGGACGGCTCCAGCCGAAGAGCTCGCGGGTCATGGCGAGGATGTTCTCGCACACGGCGAGGACGGTGGACATGGCGGCAAAGACCATGAACAGGAAGAACAGCGTGCCCCAGAAGCGACCGCCGGCCATGTTGTTGAAGACGGTGGCCATGGTGTTGAACAGAAGGCTGGGACCGGCGTCGACCTCAAGGCCGTAGGAGAAGCAGGCGGGGAACATGATGACGCCGGCCAGCAGGGCCACGGCAGTGTCCAGGATGATGACGTTCGCCGCCTCACCCATGAGGGAACGCTCCTTGTCGATGTAGCTGCCGAAGATGGCCATGCTGCCGATGCCGAGGGACAGAGTGAAGAAAGCCTGGTTCATGGCGCCGACGATGACGGAGCCGTTGATCTTGGAAAAGTCCGGCACAAGATAGAACGCGAGGCCTTCCTTGGCGCCGGGGAGGGTCAGGCTGTGACCGGCGAGAACGATCATGAGGACCAGCAGCGCAACCATCATGTATTTCGTCACGCGCTCGAGACCGCCCTGGATGTTGAAGCTCAGGATGACGAAAGCGATGACCACCGTAACGAGCAGGAAGATCACGTTGAGGCCGGGGTTCGTGATCATGGGGACGAAGCCCAGGTCCGCGTTCTGACCGACCAGGAACTTGCAGAAATAGTTGATGATCCAGCCGGTGACGACGGTGTAGAAGGCCATGAGGCTGATGTTCGCGATCAGAGCGATATAGCCCATGACGCCCCATTTTTGCCCGGGCTTTTCCAGCTTCTGGAACATCTTGACGGGGCTGGCCTGCGCCGCGCGGCCCACGGAGAACTCCATGGTCATGACGGGAAGGCCGAGGACCAGCAGGCAGATGATGTAGACCAGAACGAAGCCGCCGCCGCCGAACTGACCGGTCATCCAGGGGAATTTCCACACGTTGCCGCAGCCGATGGCACAGCCGGCGGACAGCATGATGAAGCCGAGACGGCTTCCGAGTCTCTCTCGATTTTTCACAATGATTCTCCTCTGATTTAAAGCATTGCGAGTATTATACAATAATTATCTCTCCCGGTCAATCCCGCATTTTGCGAAAAACTGGAAAAATCCGTCGGCTCCGGGAGGAACCGACGAAAAATTATCCGCGATATTTCTTTCTCGTGGCCTCGCCGCCCCGCAGATGCCGTTCCGCCTTGTTTCGCTCCAGAACGGACCGGGCCTGGTCGTAGAGACCTCGGTCCACGCCCCGCAGTCGTTCGCTCAGGTCCTTGTGGACCGTGGACTTGGACACGCCGAAGCGGCTCGCGGCATCCCGCACTGTCGCTCCATTTTCGATAATGTAAAGGGCCAGATCCACGGCCCGCTGGGACAGTTCATCACGCAAGCATTACCACTCCCGACTGATTCGTTGGTAGAGTGTATGCGGTCTTCTTCCGGTGATATGCCCGGGGGAAGCGGACCCCAGACGTATTTTTTGCGAAAAAACCGTGAAAAACCCTTGCAATAAGGTGTTTTCGCTGGTATAATACTCTGGCTTGCCTATTACGCACGGGTGCCGACGCGCGACCCTGTTCCGCAAGGATGGTCGTAAGGACGACGCGCCCGGAGGGTAAAACTGAAAAACAAGGAGGAAATAACGTAATGGCAGTAGTTTCTATGAAGCAGCTCCTCGAGGCCGGCGTGCATTTTGGCCACCAGACCCGCCGCTGGAACCCCAAGATGGCCGAGTACATCTACATGGAGCGCAACGGCATCTATATCATCGACCTGCAGAAGACGGTCAAAAAGCTGGAGGAGGCCTATGCCTTTGTCCGCAGCCTGTCCGAGAGCGGTCAGTCCCTGCTCTTCGTCGGCACGAAGAAGCAGGCCCAGGACGCCGTCCGTGAGGAAGCCTCCCGCGTCGGTCAGTTCTATGTGAACTCCCGCTGGCTCGGCGGCATGCTCACGAACTTCAAGACCATGCGTTCCCGTGTGGACCGTCTGAATCAGCTGCATCGCATGGCGGAGGACGGCACCTTCGATATGCTTCCCAAGAAGGAAGTCATCAAGCTCATGAAGGAGCAGGAGAAGCTCGAGAAATACCTCGGCGGCGTCAAGGAAATGAAGAAGCTCCCCGGCGCTCTGTTCGTCATCGACCCCCGCAAGGAGCACAACGCCATCGCTGAGGCCCGCAAGCTCCACATCCCCATCGTCGCCATCGTGGACACCAACTGCGATCCCGATGAAGTCGATTACGTCATCCCCGGCAACGACGACGCCATCCGCGCCATCCGCCTGATCTCCGCTGCCATGGCCAACGCCGTGCAGGAAGGCCGTCAGGGCCAGGACGCCGAGGTGGAAGTCGCCGAGGCCGTAGCTGCTAAGGAGGAATAATAACATGGCTGAGATTACCGCAAAAGCTGTAAACGAGCTGCGCCAGGCCACCGGCTCCGGCCTGATGGACTGCAAGAAGGCTCTCATCGCCTGCGAGGGCGATTTCGACAAGGCTGTCGACTATCTGCGCGAGAAGGGTCTCGCCTCCGCCGCCAAGAAGGCTTCCCGCGTTGCCGCCGAGGGCATGGCTTATGCCGCCGTCGTGAACGGCGTGGGCGTCGTGGTCGAGGTCAACTGCGAGACCGACTTCGTTGCCGGCAACGAGCTCTTCACCGCTTTCGTGAAGGATCTGGCCGTTGTCATTGCCGAGCAGAACCCCGCTGACGTGGAGGCTCTCCTGGCCTGCAAGTGGGCCGACGGCACCACCGTGGCCGATGCCAAGAACGAGCTGTTCCTCTCCGTCCGTGAGAACATGGACATCCGCCGCTTCGTCCGCGTGGCCGACGGCGTTTCCGTCCCCTATGTTCACGCCGGCGGCAAGATCGGCGTTCTCGTCACCCTGGACACCGAGGCTTCCGCCGAGGCCGTCAACGAGCTGGGCAAGGATCTGGCCATGCAGATCGCTGCCATGAACCCCCAGTTCCTGGACAAGTCCGACGTGGACGCTTCCTTCATCGAGCATGAGAAGACCGTCCGTCTGGCCCAGGCCAAGCAGGACCCCAAGAACGCCAAGAAGCCCGACCAGATCATCGAGAAGATCGTCATGGGCGGCATCGAGAAGATGTACAAGGAGATCTGCCTCCTGCAGCAGGCCTTCGTCAAGGGCGAGGGCGAGGACGTTGCCGCGCACGTCGCCGCGGTTGCGAAGGCTGTGGGCGCTCCCATCGCCGTGAAGAGCTATGTCCGCTTTGAGAAGGGCGAGGGCATCGCCAAGCGCGAGGACGACCTCGCCGCCGAAGTTGCCAAGATGATCGGCTGATCCCGATGAATACGCCGCAGGCGGAAGCTCCATGCTTCCGCCTGTTTCTTTAAAATTATGAGCGATCTGATCTACGAAAAACAGCATACCCTCCTCATGCGGGACTGCGACACCTTCGGACGGCTGAAGCCCAGCGTCATTCTGGCCCTGTTCCAGGACAGCTCCGAGGCTCTTACCGAGGGCTGGGGCGTTGGCCTTGACGCCATGCTGGAAAAAGGCATCGGCTGGGTGGCGGCAAAGCTGGAATGCTCCGTCCTCACGCGGCTGCCCCGGCATGCGGAAATCGTCACCGTCCGGGGCTGGGCGGCCCGGAGCCGGACGGGGATATACCCCTTCCGCTACGAGATTTTGGACGCTGACGGCACCATCTGTGTCAGCGGAACGTCCATCTGGGTCCTGTCGGACCTTTCGACCCACTCCATGCTCAGCGAGAAAGTCCCGCGGCTCACCCTGCCCACACCGGAGCCGCCGGACACCCCCATGCCGCGCATGCGGGCCATCGCCCAGCCGGTTTCCCCGCATCACACCCCCCGCCGGGTGCAGTTTTCGGAGCTGGACATCAACGGCCATCTTACGAACACCCGCTATGTGGACTGGATGACGGACCTCATTCCCCGCAGCTTCCATGCGTCCCATCCCTTCACCGGGCTTCGCATCGACTACCGCCGGGAGACCTTCCCGGAGGAGGAGATTCTTCTGGACTGGGAGCATACGGATAATCGCATCTTCTGTGCCAGCGAGGGTCGCTTCGCTGCGGAAATCAATTTCTGAACAGCGTCACGCCGCTCTCGGTTCCTCCCGAAAGCGGCGTGATTTTTTATGCGTTTTTGTCCTTTTCCAGCCAGATCATCAGCGCGGTGAGATCCGCGGGGGAGACCCCGGAGATGCGTCCGGCCTGGCCGAAGCTGGCCGGACGGATGGCGGTGAGTTTCTGCTTTGCCTCCGTGCGGATGCCGGGGATGATTGCGTAGTCCATGTCCTCCGGCAGGGGACGGTCCTCCATGCGGGAGAACTGTTCGATCTCCTTTTGCTGACGGCGGATGTAGCCCTCATATTTCACGGAGATCTCCACCGCCTGGGTCACGGCCCGGGAAAGCGACCGGCGGTCCGGGTCCTGCTCCGCCAGGGAGGCGTAGGTGTTCTCCGGGCGCTTCAGAAGATCATACAGATGGTTTTTCTGCAGACGCTTTATCTCCGCGTCCACGGCGGCGAATTTTTCCTCCACGGCCCGAAGCTGGTCGCCGCTGACAAGTCCGATGGCGTGGCCGAGAGGCGCGAGGCGCCGGTCCGCGTTATCCTGTCGGTGGATGAGGCGGTACTCGGACCGGCTCGTCATCATGCGGTAGGGCTCCTCGGTTCCCTTGGTGACAAGATCGTCGATGAGAGTGCCGATGTACCCATCCGAGCGGCGCAGGATGAACGGCTCCTGCCCCTGCACATATCGCGCGGCGTTCACTCCGGCCACGAGGCCCTGGGCGGCGGCTTCCTCGTACCCGGAGGAGCCGTTGAACTGTCCCGCGCCGAAAAGCCCCGGGATTTTTTTGCACATGAGGCTCGCAGTCAGCTCCGTGGGGTCCAGGCAGTCGTATTCGATGGCATAGGCCGGGCGGGTGATCTCCGCGTGCTCCAGGCCGGGGAGGGAATGGACCATAGCGATCTGCACATCCTCCGGCAGACTGGAGGAAAAGCCTTGGATGTATAGTTCCTCCGTGTTCAGACCCATGGGCTCGATGAAGAGCTGATGGCGTTCCTTGTCCGGGAAGGTCACGATCTTCGTCTCGATGCTGGGACAGTATCGCGGTCCCACGCCCTCGATCACCCCGGCGTACAGAGGACTGCGGTCCAGGTTCTCCCGGATGATCCGATGGGTCTCAGCATTTGTATAGGTCAGCCAGCAGGTGACCCGGTTTTGAGGCTTTTCCTCGGTGGAGAAGGAAAAGGGTTCGATGTCCTCGTCGCCGTATTGGACCTGCATTTGAGAAAAATCCACCGTCCGGGCATTCACCCGGGGCGGCGTGCCGGTTTTGAAGCGGCGCATCCGCAGACCAAGGTCCCGCAGACAGTCCGTCAGCGGCAGGGCGGCGGCGAGACCGTCCGGCCCGGAGTCCCGCACTGTCTCGCCCGTGATGGTCCGGCCTCCGAGATAGGTCCCCGAGGCGATGACCACGGCCCTGGCTTCGTACACCGCGCCTTTGTCCGTGGTGACGGAGGAAACTCGTCCGTCCTCCACGCCGATGGACACGATCTCCCCCTGCTTGAGGCGCAGGTTCTCCTGCAGCTCCAGGGTGTGCTTCATGACCTCCTGGTACTTCCGGCGGTCCGCCTGGGCCCGGAGAGAGTGGACGGCGGGACCCTTGCCCCGGTTCAGCATCCGATACTGGATGCAGGCTTTGTCCGCGGCTCTGCCCATCTCCCCGCCGAGGGCATCCAGTTCCCGGACGAGATGTCCTTTCCCCGTGCCGCCGATGGCCGGGTTGCAGGGCATGTTCCCCACAGCGTCCAGGCTCACGGTGAAGCAGACCGTGTCGAGCCCCAGCCTCGCGGCGGCGAGAGCGGCTTCGATGCCCGCGTGTCCCGCGCCGATGACGACGATATCGCATTTTCCTGCGTCGTATGTTCTCATAGCCTCGCCATTATACGCGAAAAATCCCGCCGACGCAAGGTTGCGTTTTGCGGCTGTGGCAGGTATAATGGCAGCATGGAACAGGAAGCCTTGAAAAAGAAATATTTTCCCC
Source organism: uncultured Oscillospiraceae bacterium (assembly GCA_964401725.1). GTDB lineage: Bacteria > Bacillota > Clostridia > Oscillospirales > Oscillospiraceae > CAJOIG01. Next base: position 12,302 of record CAYNZM010000005.1, on the reverse strand, counting down.
GGGTCCCCTGGGGGGATGACGGCCCGGTGCGGCGGGTGTATTTTGCCCGCGGAGAGGCGGACGTTTTGGACATCCTTCTCGCCCTGGCGGAGCGGGAGGGCTTCACGGAGCCGGGACAGATCACCGTCCTCGGCGGCGGGCCGGAGTGTCTCGCGGCCTTCCGGCGAAAAGCCGACGGGGAGGCGATCGGCATGGTGTTCGGCACAGAGACTGCCGCCCATTTCTGCGACATCGCCGTGGGCCTCCCGGACGGGGACGGCTGGCGGCGATACATCGTCCGCTCCGAGGAAGGAGAAAACCTCACAGCCCTGGCCCATAACCTGGGAGTTCTGCGGTTTCGGAAAGCCTGATACCCGCCATCCGGCGTATTTCGCGTGAATTCACATTCGCTAAAAAAATAATGTTTCAACGGAGGAACTTGCCATGTCAAAAAAGACCCTTGTGATCCTTGCCGCGGGCATCGGCTCCCGGTTCGGCGGCGGCATCAAGCAGCTGGAGCCGGTGGATGATTACGGCCACATCATTATCGACTACTCCATCCACGACGCCATCGCGGCGGGCTTCAACAAGATCATCTTCATCATCCGCCACGACATCGAAGAGGATTTCCGCGCCGTCATCGGTGACCGTATCGATGCGGTATGCCGGGGCCTCGGCGTGGAGATCGGCTATGCCTTCCAGGGGCTCGGCGGGGACGTGGTCCCGGGCCGCACGAAGCCCCTTGGCACGGGCCATGCCGTCCTGGCCTGCGACGGCCTCATCGACTCTCCCTTTGCCGTCATCAATGCCGACGACTACTACGGCAAAAACGGCTATCGGAAGGCCGTGGACTTCATGGATTCCGGCAAATACGGTCTCGTGGGCTATGTGCTGAAAAACACCCTCTCCGACAACGGCGGCACCACCCGCGGCGTCTGCACCGTGGAAAACGGACGTCTCGTGGGCATCAACGAGACAAAAAACATCGTGAAAACTGCTTCCGGTGCGGAGGCGAACGGCGTCGCCCTGGATGTGGATTCTCTCGTCTCCATGAACTTTTGGTGCTATCCCCCGGAGTTCATGGACGTGCTGCGGGAGGGCTTCCCAAAGTTCGTGGCCGGTATGTCCGACCCCATGAAGGACGAATACCTCCTGCCCATCATTGCCGACGGGCAGCTCAAGAACGGCACGGAGTTTGCCGTTCTGCCCACGGACGATCAGTGGATCGGTGTGACCTATAAGGAGGACAAGCCCGCCGTGGTGGAGAGCTTCCGCCGTCTCATCGCCTCCGGCGCGTACCAGCCGGACCTGTACGCGGACCTTGCCTGACCCATCCATGGAGGACCGCGGCGATATTTTCGACCGGCTGATGACCCTTCCCGTCCTGCGGGTGTTCCAGCCGTTTTACAAAAAGCACAAGGAGGTCCTGCTGTACCTGCTGTTCGGCGGGCTGACCTTCGTGGTCAGCATGGTGACCTTCGCGCTTTTTTATGAGATCCTTAGCCTCAACGAGCTGATCGCGAACGTGTTTTCCTGGATTTTTGCGGTGCTTTTCGCGTTTTTCACGAACCGCGTTTGGGTCTTTTCCGCGCCCACCCAGGGTGCCGCCGCGTTCCTGCGGCAGATGGCGGCCTTTTTCGGCGGACGTGTGGCGACCCTGGTCCTGGAGGAAGGGATTTTGTTTGTGTTCGTCACGTGGCTTGCCCTGCCCGCCGTGCCGGTAAAGGTGGCGGCGCAGGTGCTGGTGATCCTCGCAAACTACGTCATCAGCAAGCTCATCGTGTTCCGCAAAGGGTAAATTGGAGGCAGAAGCCATGTTCGAGCGTTATTATGGCTCTGGAGATATGGAGACCCGGACCACGGCAAACGGCGTGGTCCGGCTGGGGCATGCCATACGGCAGGCGGACGCCGTCATGATCGGTGCCGGCGCGGGACTATCCACAGCGGCGGGTTACTGCTACGGCGGCGAGCGCTTCCAGCGGTATCTGTGGGATTTTCATGGCAAATACGGCATCCGGGACATGTACTCCGGCGGCTTTTATCCCTTCGCCTCCCCGGAGGAGCGTTTTGCCTGGTGGTCCCGGTGTATCTGGCTCAACCGCTTCACGCCCATGCCGACGCCGCTGTACGAGGACATCCTTTCCCTGGTCCGGGACAAGGAATTTTTCGTCCTGACCACCAACGTGGACCACTGCTTTCAGCGGGCCGGATTCGACAAATCCCGGCTGTTCTACACCCAGGGGGACTACGGCCTCTGGCAGTGCCCGAAGCCCTGCCACGAAAAGACCTACGATAACGAAGAAAATGTCCGTGACATGGTCCTCGCCCAGGGCTTTACCATCGGCCCGGATAACGAGCTCAATCCCCCGCTGGACCCGGTAGGAAACACGGATTACAGCAAAATATCCATGGCGGTCCCGACGGAGCTTCTTCCGCGCTGTCCGGTCTGCGGGCGGGTCATGACCACGAATCTCCGGGTGGACAATGCCTTCGTGGAGGACGAAGGCTGGAATTCTGCCGCAGGACGCTATGACCGTTTTCTTCGCCGGAACGAGACCCGCAGGGTCCTGTATCTCGAACTGGGCGTGGGGAGCAACACCCCGGTCATCATCAAGTATCCCTTCTGGCGTCGGACCAGGGAAAACCCGCTCGCGACCTACGCCTGCGTGAACCACAGCGAGGCTGTTTGTCCCCGGGAGATTTCCGGGCGTTCCATCCTCATAAACGGCGACATCCGCGCCGTGGTGGGGAGGCTTCGGACCATGGGAGAGGGGGAAACGCCGTGAAGCAGTCCGAGCGTCTGGATGTCCTGGTGCGTCGTTTTGCGGAGGACTCCCGGCGGTACAAAAACATCGACGCAGGCCGCACGGACGAGGAAAAGCGTGTGACCCTGCGCTCCCTCATGAACATCCGCATGCCCCGGCCGATGGATGCGGAAACCCTGAAAATCCAGGACGAATACCTCTCCGAGCGGGCGATGGAAAAAGGCGTCGTTTCCCTGGAGGATATCCCCACGATCCGCCAATCCCTGCTCAGTCTGCATCCCCAGGCGGATCGGCTTTCCCTTTGGCAGGGAGATATTACCCGCCTGCGGGTGGGAGCCATCGTGAATGCGGCAAACGCCGGCATGCTGGGCTGCTTCCAGCCCATGCACACCTGCATCGACAACTGCATCCACACCTTCGCGGGGATCGAGCTTCGCGCCGAGTGCGAGCGGCGGATGCAGGAGCTTCGGAAGACGCATGGCCCGAACTACCAGCAGCCCACCGCCGTGCCGATGCTCACCCCGGGGTATAACCTCCCGGCGGATCATGTGGTGCACATCGTCGGACCCATCGTGGAGGACCGGCTGACGGACCGTTTGGTGAAGGAGCTTGCCGAATGCTATCGGCGCACCCTGGACCTATGCTCCGAAAACGGCATCTCCAGCGTGGCGTTCTGCTGCATCTCCACCGGGGTTTTCCGCTTTCCCAAGGACCGTGCGGCGTCGGTGGCGGTTCGGGCCGTGTCCGAATGGCTGGAGGGGCATCCGGCGGGGATGGAGCGGGTCATTTTCAACGTTTTTGGCGATAAGGACCGTCGTCTATACGAAGCGGCGCTGACGTCGTAATATACCGAATAATCACTACGGGAGGCAGAACCTATGCCTTTCTCGCGCCCACGGCCATGAACCGGCAGTTCTGGACGCAAAACTAAATAATCCGAAAATGATTCGACCCCGGGACCGGCAGATGTTTGTCGGTTCCGGGGTCGCGGTATTTCCGCGGATTATCCTTTTCGGGAAAGGATGGAGGGCTCGTAGGTCTTCTCGATCTGATGCAGAAGGTGGATGGCGTCCCGCTCGGAGCGATACCCGTTCCGGGACAGGATGGGCTTGGGTGTAAGCTCCGGCTCCGATTCCCGCAGGAACTCCATCAGTCGTTTTTCCGCCTGCTCCATGGTGGCGGCGTGGGCGTAGATATACAGGCCAAAGATGCCCTCGGCCTCGGTCTGGGGGCGGCTGACGCCCCGGAGCCGTCCCCGGGGCAGAACGGTGCGAAGCGTGTATTCCAGCTCCGTGATGTGATCCTCCGGGGCGATGATTTTGATGTAGACGATCTCCTCCGGAGCGTAATTTTCACCTTCCAGGTAGCTGCGGTAGGGGGACCGGCGCATCCGCTCATAGATGATCTGTTCCTCCGGCCGGACCCTGCCCCGGTGGAAGATGCAGGTCTTGTTGTGGTGAATGGTGTAGATGAAATAGCTGATGCCCAGGCTGTCCAGCCGTTCCCGGACCCGGGCGGAGTCCTCCGTCGGCAGGGGGATCACCTGCAGGTATGTGTTCTCCGCGGGGTCGTAGATCGCCGCGCCGTCCATGACGATCATGGGGGTGTTCAGCTTCACGGGACTCATCTGCAGGGCGAAAAACGCCGGGGCATGCTCGGACATGAGGCATATCCTCGCACCGTCGTTGTAGAGGTAGTTCAGCCGAAACAGGGCCGTCGGCGAGATGTGGGAAAAGCGGTCCGGCACCAGGTCCTTTGTCCGCACGAAGAACACCACGCTGCGGTTTCGGCGCCGAGGGAGACGGACCAGGTTTACGGCGATGGCAACGGCTGTGCCGATGAACACGTCCAGCATCCGATTGACCGCCTGGTGCAGGGGCTCTTCGATGTCGGGAAAGGCGATCACGATGCAGAGAAATACGATGGCCGCGAGGCTGGAGGCGTCCGGCATGCGGAAAAGGACCGTGCTGTACAGCGACAGCAGCACACCCACCGCCATCATGGCGTACAAAAACAGCTTGTGTTCACCCAGCATCGGTGCCGCGGTGAGAAGAAGCAGCAGCGCCAGACCCCATGCCGCGCCGATGAGTGTTCCCACCGCCCGATTGACGGCGTATATCCGGGAATCCCGCACGTAGGGCTGCATGCAGACGATGGCGGTGATGGCGGCCTCCGTGGGCATATCCTGCCCGTGATAGCCCCGGAGCCAGTAGATGAGCAGGCACAGAAAGACAGCCAGCGTCGTCTTGGTGATGCGCTGTCCGATGTGGGGCAGGGAAAATGAAGGCGGGTTGTTTTTGTCGGATAGCATTGTAGTTTCCTCCCGGTGATCTGTGGGCCGCGGGATCAGAAGCCGGATACTGTGATCCCCCACGGGAATGACATGTTTTTCCATGCGGAACAGATGCTTTCCCATGTCCTGTCTCAGAAAAAGAACCTCTTTTCCAGGGCGTTCCGCAGGGGTTTGACCATGCCGGCGAGGAGAAGGAACGCTCCCACCGCTCCGAAGCCCAGGAGGGAGTACAGGCTCCACAGGAACATCTCCGTTCCGAAGCTGATGTGCTCGAAGAATTCCACCAGCACGGTAAACCCTCCCAGCAGGAGGAAAAACCCGCCGAAAATGAACAGCCTTCCCCGCTTCACATACTTCAGAAGACATACCATGGCGGTGGACAGAAGACAGCCTATCCCGATCACGGGCAGAGCGAAGCTCACAAACCAGTGTCCGCCGGTGCGAAGGCAGATGTACAGCACATACAGCGCGGCGGCGGCGTGATCCACCGGGACGAACACCTCCCCCTTGGGATGCCGGAACCAGCCGGGCAGGACTGCGACGATATAAAACAATGCCAGCCCGAACACAGCGTAGCCGCCCCAGTGGAGCCGTCCGTATTCCGCGAAGCACACCGTCAGCACCACCGCCGCCGCGATGACGCAGAAGACCGTCATGGCGATGGCCGCGGGCATGCCGGACTCCCGGTACTGCCGGGGCAGATCGTCGGGATAGGTCGTTGTTCTTTCCGTTTCCTCCGGGTTCCATACCGGGGTGCGGCACAGAGGACAGAAGGTGGTTCCCTCCGCCAGCTTCACCCCGCATTTCACGCAATACATGGTTTACTTGCTCCTGTCGTTGCTTTCGATCGTCACCGGGATGCCCAGCGCCACGAGCCGCGAGAAAAACCGCCGTTCGAGGTCGGATTCCCGGATGTTTCGGATCATGTTGATGTAGGTCTTTCCGCCCAGGCTCAGCAGCGAGCAGTTGTTCGGATAGCTCCGCTGAGGTCCGATGATGAACTCCATCCGCTCCACATAGGGCTCCATGGCGGCGGGGAGGGTGATGTTCCCCAGGTTTGAGATGTTCAGACTGCCGCCGCATTCGCCGCTTCGCCGATAGACCGTGTCCATCACGAGATTTTTCAGAAACACCGGGGCGAGACGCAGGACGATGACCTGCTGGGGCTGGACGTTTGCCGCGATCATCCCCGCCATGGTCTGCCGGGTGGCTCCGGCTCCGAGCTGGTGATGGATCACGGAGCATATCTCCTCCAGCGTGTAGTCCCCGTAGCGGGGATCGACGCCTGCATTCAGAACCAGGGAAAAATTCCGCAGCGTCCCGCTGTCAAACAGCCGCCGCAGGTCCACGGGGATCGAGACCTTCACGGGCTGCTGCCGCCGCCGGATCGGGTGTTTTTCCGCCTGCATCTCCATGACGCACTGGACCATCACGGCGGAAAGCAGCGTCGTGACGGACACGTTCTTCTCGTGGGCGGCGGAAAGAAGCCGCTCCGTCTCCACGATGCCCGTGGTGAGGTGCTTGAAGCCGCCGGCTTCCCGTGTTCCCCGGAGACGATAGGATCGGCCCTCCTCCCGGGCTGCGGCATTTTCCGCGGCGCTGCGAAGAAAGCTGTCCTCCAGCTCCTCCGCCCGGGGTGGGTCGGAGAGGGAAAGGAGCAGCCCCGCCCGGGGAATGTCCAGGCCGTGTTTGAGCTCTAAATACCGGGCGACGAGATTTTGCAGAAAAACGGTCCCGCCCCGGCCGTCGGTAAGGGAGTGGAATAACTCCACAGCCATGCGGTTTTTGTAGTGCAGGACCCGCATGCAGTTTCGCCGCAGCTCCCGGCTGCTCATGAAGGTGAGGGGATAGGCATAGTCTGCCCGGACCTGCACCGGCGTTTTGCTCTCTTCCAGATAATACCAGAAAAACCCCTTGCGGAGGGTCACGTAAAACGAGGGAAATCGCGGACGCAGGTCGTCCACGGCCTGCTGGAGGATGTCCGTGTCCACCGGCTCCGTCAAGGTGGCGGATACGCGAAAGGCGTTGCACCAGTCCCGCCGGGCCACCGCCGGGAAGATCAGCGCCGCCGTATCCAGCCGATACCATTGCTTTTGCATATCGTTCCTTTCCGTTGGTTTGAAAACCTCGAACCAGCTTTATAAAACGCACGTCAATTATAGCACATTATATCGCCGCCGCCAACTGTTCGCGCGTGCAAATCCTCCGCTTCGCATGAGAACGGAAGCTGGTATCCTTGAAAAAGAACGGCGAAACAAACGGCGATAAAACGGACATGGTTTTCATAAAGGCACGACATCTGGGATCGCCCGAAGGATGGGATAAGAACGCATCCTTCGGGCATATTTCTCCGTGTAATAAAATGTGAATGCAACTCATGTACGATCGGAGGAAAAAATTATGAGCAGCATTTTTGGGTATGTGCGGGTCAGCACCCGGGAGCAGAACGAGGACCGCCAGATGATCGCCATGCGGGACATGGGCGTTCCCCGGGAAAACATCTTCGTGGACAAGCAATCCGGCAAGGATTTCCTGCGGCCGGCGTATCAGCGGCTCTTTCGGCGCATGAAAAAAGACGATCTGCTCTACATCAAGAGCATCGACCGTCTCGGCAGGAATTACGAGGAGATCCAGCGTCAGTGGCGCATCCTCACGAAGGAGAAGAATGTGGACATCTGTGTGATCGACATGCCGCTGTTGGACACGCGCCGGGGGAAGGACCTTGTCGGGACCTTTCTGAGCGACGTGGTCCTGCAGGTCCTTTCCTTTGTGGCGGAGAACGAGCGGACCAACATTCGTCAGCGGCAGGCGGAGGGCATCGCGGCGGCCAAGGCGCGAGGGGTCCGGTTTGGGCGACCGCCGGCGCCGCTGCCGCCGAATTTCCGGGATGTCTGCCGACGCTGGCGCCGGGGAGAGATCACCGAAACGGCAGCCGCCAAGGAATGCGGGATGCCGCTGTCTTCCTTCCGGTATCGAGTCAATAACCAAGCGGAACCACATGGTTATGAGTGATCCTCGTGCAGAAATGTGTACGTTTCTGTCAATCCGCATACGCTTATTATACATAGGCATTTTAACACATATACGTTTTGTTTGCAATAGCTTTTTTAGACGAAATATCCACACAAAAATCCGTTTGTCATGCCTTCGTATATTGGTGGAAACGTACACATTTTTGCATGCATGCTCCGGCAGAAATGGTTGGGACGTTTCCGGAGGCGTGAATGGGACAGTCGCTGCGGGCCTATTGCCTGCAAATGGGAATGGAAAACCTCCTGGCGGAATGGGACGCGGAAAGGAACGCACCCCTCACGCCGGACAGCGTATCCTTCGGCAGTCAGCGGCGTGTTTTCTGGCATTGCGGCAGCGGACACGAGTGGGCCTCCACCGTGTACGTTCGCACCTCCGGCGCTCGCTGTCCCTTCTGCTCCGGGAAAAAGCCCATCCCCGGCGAGACGGACCTGGCTTCCACCGATCCGGCGGTGGCCGCGGAATGGCATCCCACGAAAAACGGAGACCTCACCCCGTCGATGGTGGGACGCGGCAGCCACAAGAAAGTCTGGTGGCTCTGCGGCCGGGGCCACGAATGGAACGCCGCGGTCTACTCCCGGGCCTCCGGCGTCGGCTGTCCCGTGTGCGGCGGACGAAAGGTCGTCCCCGGCGAAAACGATCTGGCAGCGCTTTATCCCGCCCTGGCTGCCGAGTGGTCGGACAAAAACCTTCCTCTCACGCCCCGGGAGGTCCGTCCCCAAAGCAACCGATATGTTTGGTGGCGGTGCGGGAAAGGCCACGAGTGGAAGGCCACGCCCAACAACCGCGTCGGCCTGAGCCGCGGCTGTCCCTACTGCGCGAACCGAAAGCTCCTCCCGGGCTTCAACGATCTGGCGTCCCGCTGTCCGAAGCTCGCCGCCGAGTGGCATCCCACGCTGAACGGCTCGCTGACGCCGGACGGCGTCCTGTACGGCAGCAACCAAAAGGCCTGGTGGCTCTGCGGGGAGGGACATGCCTGGAAAGCCGTCATATCCACCCGTTCCGGAAAGAAGAAATACGGCTGTCCGCTCTGCGCCGGAAACGTCAGCAAAAAGTGGAGATCACGCTATGAGAGAGAGCTTGCGGAGTTACCTCCTGCGGGAAAACCTTGACCGGCTCCTGGCCGAGTGGGACGGGGAGAAAAACGCGCCCCTCACGCCGGACGCCATCTCCTATGGCAGCAAGCGTCTGGTGTGGTGGACATGCGAAAACGGTCACCGGTGGACGGCCTCGCCCTGCAGCCGCAAAAACGGCGCGGGCTGTCCGCTCTGCGCCGAGCGTAAGCCGCCTTCGAGCCTCGCCGCGGCCTATCCCCGGATCGCCGGGGAATGGCATCCCGCCAAAAACGGCGCGAGGACGCCGGAGAACACCCGGCCCAACAGCGTCCAGCGGGTCTGGTGGCGGTGCGAAAGAGGCCACGAGTGGCGCGCGGAGGTCTCGGAGCGCGTCAGCGGTCTGGGCGGCTGCCCGGTGTGCCGGGGACGGAGGGCCGCGCCGGGGGAAAACGACCTGGCGTCGCGATTTCCGAACCTCGCCCGGGAGTGGGCGGCGGAAAACGGCTCCGCCGCGCCCGCCGATCTGCCCTATACCAGCGCCCGCCGGGTCTGGTGGCGCTGCGGGGAGGGGCATCTCTATCGCGCCCGGATCGCGGACCGGGCGTCCGGCGCCGGCTGTCCCTATTGCGGCGGCCGCAAGGAATGGAGGCCCCGGGAAACGCCTGCGCCCATGCCCGTCCGGGCGGCGCGTCCTGCGCGGGAGGATCGCCCCGCCGTTTGAACGCTTTCTTCGGAGGTAGCTCCTCCGCGGAAATAGACGGTTATCAATCCATGGGTGATGGAGGCCGGTCCGAAGTTGGCTGCCGGCGCGTAGCTGCCAAGCTCGTTCGGCCCCTTGCCCGCGCGGCATCCCGGAGGTGATCGGAAGAAGTCGGGCGCAGATACACCGTGAAAACCATCGGAGGACCGGCGCGGATGCTGCGGCCGTGTCGGAAGGTCCGTATTGAGAATTGAGAAAGGAAACACAGATGAAAAAACACTATGAGGAACCGGAGGTCCGCCGCATCGAATTTCGAAGAAGTATAAATACTGATTTACCAGGCTGGTCAGGCGGGGGCGGTGACGCTCCTCTTCCAGAGGCTATGGATGATCCAATAAATGCTTCTCACGGCGGCGGCAGCCCTTAATGAAACCGAGAAAGGAAATCGTTTTCGCGGAGATCGACGGGGAATGCCTCCTGGTGCCCGTCGGGAAGCTGGCCGTTTCGATGCACGGCGTGGTCTACCTGAACGAGACGGGCCGGGAGATTTGGCAGGGGCTGACCGAGGGTCTGGACGAAAACGCCATCGCGGAACGCCTGGCGGAGCGCTACGAGGTGGACGAGGCCAAGGCCCGGAAGGACGTTGCCGCCGCCGTCGAAAAGCTCCGGGCGGCCGATGTTTTGGAGTGATTCCCGGCGAAAACGGAACAGCAGAAGGGCCTCGGCGCAGCGCCGAAGCCCTTTCCGCTTATCGAAAAACCGTGGTGAAGCACTTCTGACGGCAACCTGCACAGCGATGAATAAAAGGCCATACTCTTCCTCGAAAGGGGGAGTATGGTCTTTTTTTCGCTGCTCTTGTTATCCGGTGGTTATCAGCGTTGATAACCACCGGAAGGAAATCACACTCTGCCTTTGCCTGCTAAAACAAATCGCTATGACTGCCGGTTCGAATCAGGCGCAGAATCAGCGTTTCTTTCAGGACTTTATAAATCAGCAGCCAGTCAGGCTCGATGTGGCACTCCCGCATGTCTTTATAGTTGCGGAAATTTGTCAATGCGTGATCCCTGTACTTCTCCGGCAAAGACTGCTCAGTGGCCAGCAGGGTGATTACTGTCTCCAGTTCCTTCGGATCGCAGCCTCTTTTGACAGCGAGCTTATAGTCCCTCTTGAACTGACCGGTAAACTCGATCTTAAGCATTGAGCGCCTCCATCAGATCGGAAATGCTTTCATAAGGGCCGTACAGATCATCTCCTTTTTCGGATGCATCCATCGCGGCAAGAGTAACTGCATTCGGGACATGCTTGCTCACCTGAAAAGGAATCTGCTGCTCACGCACAGACTGTCTGAGAAAAATATTGAATGCCGTCGTTAGGTTCAGTCCCAGTTCGGAAAAGAGGAGGTCTGCCTGCTTTTTCAGCTCTTCGTCCACACGAAGTGTTACATTTACATTCTTCATGGTATCACCTCCCTTAACCATATTATAGCGAACGCAAAGGAAATGTCAATAGTATTATGTGCAATGCACATATATATGACCGATAACAGAAAGAGGCAGGCACTCCGAAAAATGCCTGCCTTTGCGATCCAATCCGAGATAATCCGTGAAAACCGGGTCAAAAGTCCCTCATTCCCACTCGATGGTCGAAGGCGGTTTCGCCGTGATGTCGTACACGATGCGGTTGATGCCGGGGACTTCGTTCACGATGCGGACAGACACGGCATCCAGAACATCGTAGGGGATCCGCGTCCAGTCGGCGGTCATGAAGTCCGAGGTGGTGACGCTCCGCAGGGCGAGGGTGTAGTCGTAGGTCCGGCCGTCGCCCATGACGCCCACGGAGCGTACGTTCGTCAGCACGGCGAAATATTGGTTCATGGACTTCTCAAGACCGGCTTTTGCGATCTCCTCCCGGAAGATGAAATCTGCTTCCCGGAGGATGTCGAGCTTCTCCTTCGTGATGTCGCCGATGACCCGGATGCCCAGACCGGGACCGGGGAAGGGCTGGCGGGAGACGAGATATTCCGGCAATCCAAGCTCTCGCCCAAGCTGACGGACCTCGTCCTTGAACAGCAGCCGCAGGGGCTCGATGATCTCCTTGAAATCCACCGTATCCGGCAGACCGCCGACATTGTGGTGGCTTTTGATGACCGCGGCTTCGCCCATGCCGGACTCCACCACGTCGGGATAGATCGTGCCCTGGGCGAGATAATCCACCGCGCCGATCTCCCGGCCAATATCCTCGAAGACCCGGATGAACTCTTCGCCGATGATCTTGCGCTTGCGCTCGGGATCGGACTCCCCGGCGAGCTTGATGAGAAAGCGTTCCTCGGCGTTCACGCGGACAAAGCGGATGGGCCAGGGCCGGAAGGCCGCTTCGACCTCGTCGCCTTCGTTTTTCCGCATAAGGCCGTGATCGACGAAAACGCAGGTGAGCTGTTCTCCGCCGGCCTCAGCGAGCAGCGCCGCCGCCACGGAGGAATC
>CAYNZM010000004.1:0-48954 GCA_964401725.1 uncultured Oscillospiraceae bacterium | reverse complement strand
CGGCATGGGCGACTTCTCCACCATGGGCTTCAACACCACCCTGGTCGAGGCGGTGGGCATGCCCAGCCAGAACGGCGGCGAGACCGGCGCCACCGCCAACTGCGAGGAAGCGAATGTCGTCTTCGCGAACGGCGCTTACACCGGCGACCTCTATAACGGCACCGGCTACTACGGCCAGGCCGGCGACGTTATGAACGTCACCATCGACGCGACCGCCTCTCTCAGCGGCGCCATCGCCCTGACCGAGACCTTCCACGGCGTTCCCTTCTCCGCCGAGGCCCTGGCCTTTGCCCAGGCAGAGGACGGCGTGGAGTACGTCCTGCTGGACAAGGATTTCCAGGTCACTGCGAAGGAGGCTGACGCGGCCTACATCCAGTTCACCCAGTTCACCATCGACCAGTACTACATGCTCTGCCGCATGCTGAACCATGTGTACGCCAACGGCTATGCCGGCCTGAACGTCACGGTGGACGGCACCTGGACCGTCACCGACGAGAGCCTGCTGACCTACCTGAAGGTCAACGGCACCGTCAAAGGCACCCTGACCGAGAACGCGGACGGCACCCTGACCCTCGTTCCCGGCAGCGGCACCGTTCCCGCGGGTGAGTACGGCACGATCGTCGAGGCGAACGTGGCCGCTTCCCAGGGCATGGGCAACGCCGGCGGCTCCTCCGAGCCCACCGGCACGAACCCCGGCGGCTCCGGCGAGCCTTCGTGAGGTAACAATCCTTCCGCGCCGGGCAGCTCAAACGCTGTCCGGCGCTTTTCATCCGGCGCGAAAGGAAGGTCGGCATGAATGTTTTTGACATCATCGGTCCCGTCATGGTGGGACCCTCCAGCTCCCATACCGCCGGCGCGGTAAAGATCGGCCGGGCGGCGCGGCGGCTTCTGGGCGAGCCCGTGGCCGAGGCGGAGATCCTGCTCTATGGCTCGCTTCTCGCCACTGGCCGGGGCCACGGCACGGACTGCGCTCTCGCGGCGGGGCTTCTCGGCCTCGGCCCGGACGACGAGCGCATCCCCCGCAGCCTGTCCCTCGCGGAGGCGGAGGGGATGACGGTCCGCTTCGGGGAGGCGGACCTGAAGGACGCCCATCCCAATTCCGTCCTCCTGCGGCTGACGGGCCGATCCGGGAAGAGGATGGAGATCGTGGGGGTGTCCCTCGGCGGCTCCCTCATCGAGATTCGCTCCATCGACGGCGCGGAGGTGGGCTTTTCCGGCGAGTCTCCGACCCTCATCGTCTATAACGAGGACAAACCCGGCCTCATCTCTGTCATCACGAGCCTCCTGGCCCACAACGGGGTGAACATCGCCGCCATGCGGGTGACCCGGGCCCGGCGGGGCGGCACCGCCGCGACGGTCATCGAATGCGACCAGTCCCTGCCGGACGGCGGCGAAAAGCTCCTGGCCGGTCTGCGGGGCGTGACGAACGTGCTGTACTACGACCCGAAGGAGGATGCGCTATGAGCTTCAGCACCCTGCTGGAACTGAAGGAAACCGCCGCCAGGACCGGCGAGCCGATGTGGCGGGCGGTCCTTCGGGACGACATGGCCGAGCGGGACGCGGACGAGGAAAGCTCCCTCGCGGAAATGCGCCGGATGCTTCTCGCCATGCGGGAGGCGGACGAGAATTATGACGGCTCCCTCCGGTCCGTCAGCGGCCTGTCCGGCGGCGACGGCGCGCTTCTGGAGGCCTTTCGGCGGCAGGAAAATCCCCTGTTGGGCGATTATATCCTGAACGTCATGGCGAAAGCCGCGAAGATGGGGGAGTCGAACGCCTGCATGCGGCGCATCGTGGCGGCTCCGACGGCGGGCTCCTGCGGCGTGATCCCGGCGGTGCTGCTGTCCTACGCCGAACGCACCGGAGCCTCCGACGAGAAGCTCGTGGAGGCGCTGTATGTCGCGGCGGGCATCGGGGAGGTCATCGCGAAAAGCGCGGGCATCGCCGGCGCGGAGGGCGGGTGTCAAGCCGAGATGGGCACCGCCAGCGCCATGGCCGCGGGAGCGCTGGCCTATCTGGAGGGCTGCGACGACGACGGCATCCTCCACGCGGCGGCCCTCGCGGTGAAAAACATGCTGGGCCTCACCTGTGACCCTGTGGCGGGGCTTGTGGAGGTCCCCTGCGTGAAACGGAACGTCTCCGGCGCGGTGAACGCCGTGATCTGCGCGGAGATGGCCATGGCGGGGGTCCGCAGCCGCATCCCGCCGGACGAGGTCATCGGGGCCATGCGGCGCATCGGACGGATGATCCCGGCGTCCCTGCGGGAGACGGGACAGGAGGGTCTCGCCATCACCCCCACCGCCCTGCGGGTCCGGAAGGACCTGCGCTGAATCCGAAGGAGGAACCGATGAACCGACTGCCTGCCATCATGGACCGGCGGTCCATCCGAAAATTTGAAGACCGTTCCGTGGAACGGGAAAAGCTGGAAGCTGTTCTCCGGGCGGCGATGCAGTCCCCCACGGAGACCACCTCGTCCGCACCCATGGCGAGCAGCTCCCGGAGCATGCTCTCCGCCGCGGCGGGACCCATGGTGACGAGGATGACCTTGCGGCCCAGGGCATCCTTCAGCTTCAGCGCCGCTTCCACGGCGTTTTTGTCGTCGGGATTCGTGATGACGGGCATGGAGGCGCGGTTCAGGGTGCCGTCGTCGTTCACCGCCACCTTGCCGGAGGTGTCCGGGACCTGTTTTCGCAGACGAAAATCTTCGACGTATTGAAATTTCGTCCGCGGCGTGGTATTCTGTGCATATACGGCGGATGACCGCCCGAGAAACGAAAGAGAGGACCGCGCTATGAGCAAGGATAAGCCCGACATCAAGAAAAAAGGCGGGAAACTGATCACCGAGTTCAAGGAATTCATCTCCCGCGGCAATGTGATCGACCTGGCCGTCGGCGTCATCGTCGGCGGAGCGTTCACCACCATCGTCAGCTCCCTCGTGGACGACATTATCATGCCCGTCATCGGCATCATCACCGGCGGCATCAACTTCAGCTCCCTGAAGTTCACCATCAAGCTCCCGGAGGAACTCATCGACGTGGATCCCGCCACCATCAACTACGGCCTGTTCATCCAGAACGTCATCAACTTCTTCCTGACGGCCCTCGTCATCTTCCTTTTGGTGAAGGCCATCAACGCTTTCCGCAAGAAGGAAGAGGAAGAGGAACCCGCTCCCGCCCCGGCGGAGCCCAGCGACGAGGTGAAGCTCCTCACCGAGATCCGCGACGTCCTGCAGCAGGACAAGAAATAATCGACCGTTGAATTTCATCCACTATCAGAAAGGAGTACCCATGACAATCTACGACTTCACCGTGAAGGACCGCCGGGGAAACGACGTTTCCCTCGCGGACTACAAGGGCAAGGTGCTTCTCATCGTGAACACCGCCACGGGCTGCGGCTTCACCCCGCAGTACAAGGACCTGCAGGCCATCTATGACGCCTGCCACGACAAGGGCCTGGAGGTACTGGACTTTCCCTGCAACCAGTTCGGGGAGCAGGCTCCCGGGGACAACGAGGAGATCCACGAATTCTGCACCGGACGCTTCGGCATCACCTTCCCCCAGTTCGGGAAGCTGGATGTCCGGGGCGAAAATGCCGATCCTCTGTTTCGGTATCTTGCCGACAACACCACCTTCGAGGGCTTCCACGGCGCGGCGGGCATCGCCATGAACGCCGTCGCCCGGAAGATGGACAAGGACTTCAAAAACAACGGCGACATCAAATGGAACTTCACGAAATTCCTCGTCAGCCGGGAGGGGGACATCCTCGCCCGCTTCGAGCCGACGGAGAAAATGGAAAATGTGAAGGCTCGCGTCGAGGCTGCGCTTTGAGGGACGCGTGAGCCGGAACGCCCGCTGCCGCGCGTGTCGGCGGCGGGCGTTTTTGCCTCGAAAATAACGGGATTTTCCACAAAAAAAATAGCGGTAAACCCTTGCAACCTGCGAATAAACATGATAGTATAAAACGAGCGTAAACTTACTGTAGTTATCGGGTGGAGTGACGCTTTTGCCCGGTGTTACCATAGACGGAGGAAGAAGAAACATGCAGAGGAACTCCGAGGAATCCACCATCGATCTGCTGGAACTGCTGACCGTGCTCCTGCGCCGCGTCTGGATCATCATCCTGTGCGCGATCCTGGGCGGCGGCGGTTCGTTCCTGTATACCTACTTCGCGGTCGAGCCGACCTATCGCTCCAACGCGCTGTTCTACGTCAACAACTCCGGCATCGACATCGGCGGCACCTCCGTCAGCATCTCCTCCGGCCAGATCTCCACGGCCCGCAGCCTGGTGGACACCTACATCGTCGTGCTGAACTCCATCCCCACCCTGCAGGCGGTGGTGGAGGAATCCGGCCTGAACATCTCCTATGAAACTCTCGCCGGCATGATCTCCGCCTCGGCGGTGAACGAGACCGAGATCTTCCGCGTCACCGTGACCGCTCACGACCCGCAGCAGGCAAAGCTGCTGACGAACACCATTGCCTCCGTCCTGCCGGGACGTCTGAACGAGATCATCAAGGGCAGCGACGTGAGCGTCGTGCAGTACGCGGTCCTGCCCAGCCACCGCAGCTCCCCGAGCTACTCCCGCAACACCATGATGGGCGCTCTCATCGGCGCGGCCGTCGCCGTGGCGGGCATTCTCGTGTTCTATTTCCTGGACGAGGTCATCCACACCGAGGACTTCCTCGCCACGAACTTCCCCGAGATTCCTCTGCTGGCCGTCATTCCCGACGTGAACGAGACTCGGCGCCGCCGTGGTCGTCGGTCCTACTATAAAAGCTACTATAAAGGCTACTACAAGAGCGGCCGAAGTTACCAGGCCGCACCGTCGGCGGAGGGGACGGCTGCCGCCGACGCCAAGAAATCCTCGGCGGAGGGCAAGAAGACCAAGGCTCTCGCCAAGGCGGCGGACACCGTGGCCGAGCGCACCACCAAGAAGGCCGTCCTCAGCCCGAAATCCAGCTTTGCCGTCACCGAGGCGTACAAGCTCCTGCGTACGAACCTCTCCTTCTCCTTCACCGGCGCTCATGAGTGCCACGTTATCGGCGTGACCAGCGCTCTCCGCGGCGAGGGAAAATCCACCGTCTCCATCAACACCGCTTACACCATCGCGGAGGCGGGCAAGCGGGTCATCCTCGTGGATGCCGATATGCGACTGTCCAATCTGGCGAAGCGGCTGGGTCTGCGGCTGCAGCCGGGTCTTTCGGACCTGCTGGCGGAGCTGAACGTCGTCTCCGACGCGATGCAGCAGTACGTCATTACCTCGAAGGACGGCAGCACGGTCAGCATGGACGTCATCGTCGCAGGCAACGTTCCGCCCAACCCCTCCGAGCTTCTCGGCTCCGAGCGGATGGAGAACCTCATCGGGATGCTCCGGCAGCGCTACGACTACATCGTCATCGACCTGCCGCCCGTCACGGAGGTCACGGACGCCCTGGTGGTGTCCCGTCTGACCGACGGCTTCATGCTCATCGTGCGCCATGACATCAGCCTCCGCGGTGCGCTGCAGGACACGATCCGCCAGATCGACCTCGTCAACGGCAAGGTGGCCGGCTTCGTCTACAACGCCGCGCTGGAAGGCGGCGTCAACCTCAACAAATACGGCTCTTACCGCCGCGGCAACTACCGCCGCTATGGCTACTACCGCCGGGGCTATTATCGCCGCAACGGCTATGGCTACTACCAGCAGGGCGGCGACAAGAACCCCTCCGGCGGCGCCAGGTAACCGCATCCCCGCAGCATGAAAGCAAAACGCTGGCTCCTTCCCGGAGCGATCCTTCTTCTGCTCCTGGGCGGTGTGCTGCTGTGGCGGGGCTTGTCCCCCCGGCTGACTCCCGCGCCGGAAACCCAGGTCACCCCGGCTCCCACCGTGACCCCGGAGCCCACCGCGGCTCCCACCGCGGCCCCGGAGCCTGCCGACACCGCGACCCCGGGACCCACGCCGACCCCGACGCCCTATGTGAGCCCCATCGACTTCGAGGCTCTCTGGGCCGTGAACGAGGACATCTACGCCTGGCTGGAGATCCCCGGAACGGACATTTCCTACCCCGTGGTCCAGCATCCGACGGACAACGCCTTCTACATGGATCACAACAGTGACGGCGCCTATTCCGCCAACGGCAGCATCTTCTCGGAGGACTATAACGCCACCGACATGCTGGACCCCGTCACCATCCTCTATGGCCACCACATGCGCTCCGGCGCGATGTTCGGAAATCTCCAGCAGCTCTTCACCGACCCGACGAGCTTCGGCGAGCTCCGCACCCTGGTGGTCTATACCCCCGACGCAGCATACGAATACCGCGTGTTTGCGGCGGTACCCTATTCCAGCGAGCACATCCTCTATTACCACGACTTCACGGACGAAAATGAGTTTGACTCCTTCTTTTACGGCATTCGGGCCACCCGCAGTCTCAACGCCCGCGTCCGAGAGGACGACTTCCCCGCCTTTGGGGACAACGTTCTGATCCTTTCCACCTGTCTCGCCGGAGACAATTCCCAGCGTTTTCTGGTCCTGGGGACCCGGAGCGCCGAACCTTCACCTATTACCAACTTTTCAAGGGAGGACCAATCATGAAAAAGATTCTTTCTGTGCTGGCAGTCGTCGCGATCCTGTTCGCGCTGGCTGTGCCCGCCTTCGCAGCGGCAACCCCCAGCGTCTACTATGAAGACGACGACGTCTGGGCGGAAACTACCGCCGACCTCAGCGGCAACTACCTCAAGGTCCGCGAGCCGGTCTTTGCCGACGATGCCGCGAAGGAGGAGTTCGAGAAGGACCTTCTCGAGGCCATTGACGCTCTCGTGCCCTCGCCGGAGGATGTGGTAGCGGCAAATGTCGTGGAGGCCGTGATCGTGGACGACGCAGGCAACGACGTGTCCGACGAATACTTCGTGAACCACGAGAAGGTCACCATCGCTTTCCTGGTGGACACCGACAGCAACGAGCTCACCTCCGTGCTGTGGCTCAAGGACGGCGAGTGGAAGAGCGTTGACTACACCGTCGGCGAGGACGGCAAGATCAACATCGAATTCGAGGGCAGCCTTGGTACCGTCGCTTTTCTTATGAAAAAGTCGGAGCCCGCACCCAGGCCTACGCCGAAGCCCGACGACAAGGGCGGCAAGAAATCTCCCCAGACCGGAGACAACACCGTCGCCTGCATCGCTCTCGGCATCGTGCTGATCGCCCTGGGCGGCGTCTGCCTGACGGTCTCTCGCAGGAAGACCCAGGCGTAATCACCGACATAACCGACCTGTCCCGAAGAAAAGGCTTCGGGACAAGGTCGATCTTTGTCTAAAGAGAGGGGGCGACCGCGTATGAACCGGGTTTACAGTCAGCGGAACCGCAGCCGCCGACAGAAGATCGGCCGGCAGTTGATCATTTCGACCGCGGTGCTGACGGTGCTGGTGCTGGCGGCGTACTTCGGCCTGCGACGGCTGGACGCCGACTACAGCTCCGGTGAGCTGGGTGAGACGGATTACAGCTTCATCGAGACGGACGAGGACGGAGTGACCAACAACTCCCCCCGGAATGCCGATACCTCCCCCACGAACGATGACTCGCCCGCCGTGATGTCCGTGTACCACGACGGGCAGCTTTATGTCTTGAATGACCATTTGCGGACCCTGCTGATCATCGGCCTGGACGATATGGAGCCCATCACCTCCGGGACCTCCCGCAACACCTCCCAGGCGGACCTGCTGGTGGTGGCCGTGCTGGACGAGGCGGACCGCACCGTTTCCCTGCTGCAGATCAACCGCGACACCATGGCGAACGTGCCGGTGCTGAACCTCTTCGGGGAACAGGTAGGCGTGCGGTTTGAGCAGATGGCCCTGGCCCACACCTATGGGGACGGCGGCGAGGAAAGCTGCGAAAACACCGTTGCGGCGGTGTCCGATTTCCTTTACGGCGTGCCCATCGACAACTACCTCGCCTTGACCATGGGGGCGGTGTCGGTGGTGAACGACCGGGCCGGCGGCGTCACGGTGACGATCCGGGATGATTTCTCCGGGGTGGACGAAACCCTGGTCCGGGGCGAGACCGTCACCCTGATGGGCGACCACGCCCTGACCTATGTCCGCGCACGCTCCGGCATGGCGGACGATTCGTCGAACCTGGCCCGTATGGAGCGGCAGCGGGAGTATATGTCCGCTCTCATGGCGCAGCTCCGGACCAAGGCGGCCGCGGACGAAAAGTTCTTCACCGATACCTATCTCGCCGCGGCGGAGTACATGCTGGCGAGCTTCACGCTGAACGAGCTGGCGGTATACTCCGACGCTCTGAGCGATTATACCTTCACCGGGCTTTTTACCCCCGAGGGCGAGGCCCGGATGGGCGAGACCTTTGTGGAGTTCTACGCGGACGATGACGCCCTGGAACAACTGGTCCTCGACCTGTTTTTTGAGCCCTCCGCCAACGGAAACTGACCCCTGCCAAGGAATGATGTATGTATGAAAAAGCTGAAATCTCTGACTAACGGGATAAAGAGCCAGGTCCCGCTGGAGAGCTGGAAGGTCATGGCGCTGTTGCTGGTCCTATTCGACGTCCTGGCGGTGAACGGCGCGTATTTTGCCGCGCTTTGGATCCGCTTCGACTTCCGCATCAGCATGATCCCGGACGTGTATATCGACGCCTGGCTGCGCTTTGCGCCGATCTATGCCATCGTCTGTCTCGCCGTGTTCGCGGGATTTCATCTGTACCAGGGTATGTGGGAGTACATCAGCTTCGGGGATTTCCTGCAGGTGCTGAAGGCGACGGCGATCACCGTCGTGTTCCACGGCGTGGGCATCGTGGTGCTGTTCCACCGGATGCCGGTGTCGTACTATTTCCTCGGCGCGATCCTGCAGTTTGTGCTGGTCCTGGGCGTGCGCTGCATGCGGCGGATCGTGCTGCTCGTGCGGGCCTCTGTGGATCGGAAGGAATCCACCCTTCGGGCCAAGCGCTGTCTTCTCATCGGCGCCGGTGCCGCGGGGCAGATGCTGCTACACGACATGCACCGGGTGTCTAAGGCCGACGAACGCGTCCTCTGCATCATCGACGACGACCCGAACAAGCAGGGACGCTTCGTGGAGGGCATCAAAATCGTCGGCGGCCGGGAGGATATCCTCTCCGCCGTGGCGAAATACCGCATCGAGATGATCATCTTTGCCATCCCGAGCGCCACCTCTGAACAGCGCCGGGACATCCTGAATATCTGCCAGGAGACGGGCTGCGAGCTCAAGAGCCTGCCCACCCTGTTCGAGCTGGCGGACATCAACGCCGTCCAGGCCAAGGAGCTGCGGGATGTCCGGGTCGAAGACCTGCTGGGCCGGGAGACGGTCCAGGTGGATATGGACGAGATATTTGCCTCCATCCGGGGCAAGGTTATCCTCGTCACCGGCGGCGGCGGCTCCATCGGCAGCGAGCTCTGCCGGCAGATCGCCGCGCACGAACCAAAGCAGCTCATCATCTTTGACGTCTACGAAAACAACGCCTACGACATCCAGCAGGAGCTGAAAGCCAAGTACCCGGACCTCGACCTGGTGGTGCTCATCGGCTCCGTGCGGGACAGCCGCCGCATCTACGGCGTCTTCGCCCGGTATCGCCCGGACATCTGCTACCACGCCGCGGCCCACAAGCATGTCCCCCTCATGGAGACAAGCCCCTGCGAGGCCATCAAAAACAACGCCATCGGCACCTATAAGACCGCCTATGCCGCGCTGATGTATCGCTGCAAGCGCTTCGTCCTCGTGTCCACGGACAAGGCCGTGAACCCCACGAACATCATGGGCGCGTCGAAGCGTCTGTGCGAGATGGCGGTGCAGTGCATGGACCGTATGATCCGGGAGGGGCGGGCGGAGGACCTGCCGCCGCTGTACACCCACGAAGGGGACGACGGCTGGCATGACCCCATCGGACTGCCGCTGGATCCATCCAGCTTCACGGAATTCGTCGCCGTGCGCTTCGGAAACGTCCTGGGCAGCAACGGCTCCGTGCTCCCCCTGTTCAAAAAGCAGATCGAAAAGGGTGGTCCGGTCACCGTGACGCACCCGGACATCACCCGCTTCTTTATGACCATCCCCGAGGCCGTGAGCCTCATCCTGCAGGCCGGGGCCTATGCCCACGGCGGCGAGATCTTCGTCCTGGACATGGGTGAACCGGTGAAGATCGACACCCTGGCCCGCAGTCTCATCCGACTCTCCGGACTGCGGCCGGAGGTGGACATTCCCATCGAATACGTGGGTCTGCGCCCCGGCGAGAAGCTCTTTGAGGAGAAGCTGATGGCGGAGGAGGGCCTGCGCCAGACGCCCAACAAGCTCATCCACATCGGCATGCCCATCGAGTTCGATCCGGAGGAATTTCTTGTCCGGCTCCGGCAGCTCATGGACGCCGCCTACCGGGAGGACGAGGACGTCCGTAGGATCGTGGCGGAGATCGTTCCGACATATCACCCCGAGCTTGCCGGCGAGCCCGCGCCTGCGACGGTGTGATGGGCGGCGCAGGAACCCGATGACAGACACTCACACACACATCCTGCCCCATATGGACGACGGCTCGCGCTCCGTGGAGATGAGCCTCGACATGCTGCGCCGGGAGCGGGACCAGGGCGTCACCACCGTGGCTCTCACGCCCCATATGTATCGGACGCGGGAATTGCCGGAGGATTTCCTCGCTCGCCGCGCGGCATCCGCCGAGACGCTGCGGGAGGCCATCGCGGCGCTGCCGGCGGAGGAGCGGGACAGCCTGCCCCGCCTGTGCCTCGGGGCGGAGGTCGCCTGGGTCCCGGGCATGGCGGAATGGCCCAATCTGCGGGAATTCTGCTATGAAGGCACGGATTACCTCCTGGTGGAACCGCCCCTGGGCCGTTGGGACGACCGGATGCCCCGGGAGCTGTACGACCTCATGGACCGCACCGGCATCGTGCCCGTGATCGCCCACATCGACCGCTACTTTGACCGGCCCGCCGGTGCCCTGGAGGAGCTGTTCTCCTTGGGGGTCCCGGTGCAGCTCAGCGCGGAGGCCCTGCTGCATTTCTTTGGGCGGCGTCGGGCTCTGCATGCGCTGGAGGACGGCATCGCCCAGGTCCTTATTTCGGACTGCCACAACCTCGACAGCCGTCCGCCGAACCTCGGACCGGCGTTGGCGGTCGTTCGGCAGAAGCTGGGAGACGGCTGGGCCAGAGACCTGGCTGCCCAGAGCGACGAGATCATCCCATAACGCAAATCAGCCCCCTCTGCGGAGGGAGCTGATTTTTTATCGGCCAACGGTCATCGGCGGCAGGGTGAGGTAGCCGTGAGCGCTGGTGTTCCAGATGGGCTTGCCGCGGACCTCCAGCTTGAAGGCCCGGGTGATGTGGTCGAGAGTCATGGGACGACCCAGATCGTCCCTGCGGTATGCGCCGATGCTGGCATAAAACACGCCTTTTGCCAGGTTCTCCGTCGGCAGGGTCAGCAGAATGTCCGCCTCTCCGGGGTCGAAGGAGGCCGGCTCCGACCAGGAGGTGCCTAGACCCACGTCGGAATCGGTGCGGAGAGTCAGCCGGAAGACCACCTCCGGCATCGGGCGGTCCAGCCGCAGCCACAGACGCAAGCGGACCGGCTCGTCCAGTTCGTACACCGGCGTCGCCTTGGATTCGAGCCGGAGCCGGGTCATGGTCAGACCGGTGTCGATGCGCCGCCCGACATGGGATTTCGCGGTCAGGTCCATGTCCACCTCGTTCTCCCCAAGGCAGTGGTCCATATACACCGCGATGCCATCTTCGGTGTCGCCGTCGAAGATCACGCGGCCGTGATCCAGCACGACGCAGCGGTCGCAGAGGTCCCGGATGGTGCTCATGTTGTGGCTGACGTAGAGGACGGTGCGTCCCTCCTCCTCCGCGGCGTGCCGCATGCGAGCCAGGCACTTGTGCTGGAAGGCCATGTCGCCCACGGCGAGGACCTCATCCATGATCATGATCTCGCTCTGCAGATGCGCGGCGACGGAGAAAGCCAGCTTGACGAACATGCCGCTGGAATAGCGTTTCACAGGGGTGTCGATGAAGTCCCGGATTTCGGAGAAATCGATGATATCCTCCATCCGCCCGTCGATCTCCCGGCGGGTCATGCCGAGGATCGCGCCGTTCATGTAGATGTTCTCCCGCCCGGTCATTTCCCCGTGGAAGCCGGTGCCGACCTCCAGCATGGAGGAGACCCGGCCCCAGATGTCGATGTCGCCCTCCGTCGGAGCGGTGACCCGGGACAGGAGCTTCAAGAGGGTGGATTTTCCCGCGCCGTTCGCGCCGATGATGCCGACGCGCTCCCCGCGGCGAATGGTGAGGTCGATGCCGTCCAGGGCCCAGAATTTTTGTCCGACGAGGCTGGGGTCCACGCCGATGCGGAGGTTTGGGTCGTCCCGTCCGCGCCGTTTGGCCCACCAGGACTGCAGGTCCGCCTGCAGCGTCCGTCCGCCGATGGCGCCGAGGCGGTATTGTTTTCGGACGCCGGAGAGCCGGATCGCCAGTTCCGTGTCGCGCATGTCCGCCTCCTTTCCCGGAATGTCCCGGATCATATCGTGTCCATAAAGGTCCGTTCGACCTTATTGAATAAGAGGATGCCGAGGAATACCACCGCCAGCGTCACGCCGCAGGACAGGGCGAGATGCGGCACCGAAACGCTCCCCACGCCAAGGATGATCCACCGCAGCAGCTCCACCGGCGCTGAGACTGGGTTCAGGAGCAGGATGTCCCGCAGCGGCCCGGACACGGAGCTCATAGGATATACCACCGGCGTCGCGTACATCCACAGCGTCACGCCGAAGCCCACGAGGACGTTCAAATCCCGGTACTTGGTGGTGAGGCTCGACACGATGATGCCGCAGCCCATGCCCAGCAGCCCGAGCTGTGCCAGCACCAGCGGTATCCCCAGCCACGCCGGCCAGTGCGGCTGCATAAGTCCCGCCGCGACGTAATACGCCAGCAGTGCCAGCGCCAAGGTCATCTGGATACCGAAGCGGATCGCCGCGTTCAAGATATTCGACAGCGGCATCACCAGCCGCGGGAAATACACCTTGCCGAACAGCCTCGAGTTGCCGGTGAAGGTGCTGCAGGCGTTGGAGAAGCAGGAGGAGAAGTAGCTCCAAATGGCGTTGCCCGTGAGGTAAAACAGAAGCTGCGGCACGCCGTCGGTGCTGAGCTTTGCGATGTTTCCGAAGAGGACGACGCTCATGAAGCTCGTCATCAGCGGCCGGATGAACAGCCACAGGGGACCCAGGATGGTCTGCTTGTAGGCGACCTGGAAGGACCGCTTCGTAAACAGCCAGATCAGTTCCCGGTAGCGCCAGACCTCGCCGAGTTTCAGATCGAAAAGATCGTGTTTTGCGCTGATGTGTACGTGCTGCAAGACCGTTCCTCCTCTCTTATCAGGGATGTATGCGGCGCCACAGACCGGCGGCGATTCCCCGCAGCCGCAGCAGCGCAAACCGCGCGGGATACGCCCCGCACCACAGCCGGACGTACGCGCGATACCAAAAATCTCCCGGGGTGACGGTCTTCCCATCCCGGACCACCGCCGTCATCACGCCGAGAATCTGCTCCCGGCGGACAGTCTCGCCGGAGGCACAGTTGTCCCCGACGATCCAATACGTCCCGTCGCCGTTCACCCGCAGGACGCGGTGCAGGACATACGCCCCGGCGGGGGGATCGCGCCGAAACAGCACGGCGTCGAATTTTTTGGGTCCCTCCGGGGGGAGCCGTTCGATCCGGACCAGGTCCCGACGCTCCCGCAGCAGCGGACGCATGCTGACGCCCCGGGTGTTGTATACGAACCGCCCATCCCGGGCGAGCAATTCCTCGTAGGTGGTCGAACCGTCCATGCCGTCTCCTTTTCAGGTCATGCCGCGGAAGCTGACCCACGCCGCCTCCGGGTCCATGGTGCAGGCGAGGCGATAGAGCTTCACCCGCCGGCCGATGCGACCGCTGATGGCGAGCGCCGGAGGGACCAGCTCCGGCTCCTCCGGGCGGTGGGTCTGCTGGAGCAGGACGCCCAGAGCCTCGTGCAGGTCGATGGCCTCGATGCGGTTTTCGTCCCCGCGCTCCAAGAGGCAGATCGCGGCGAGAGGCAGAATTTCCCGGCGGCCCCAGTTCTCCTTGCCCTGCCAGGGGGTGCCGCAGGCCAGGACGCCGCCGCCGTCCACCCGCAGGAGGGGCTTGTCCCCATTCAGAACATGGGCTCCGGGGATGTTCTCGAGCCAGAGCCGCGTGTGGGTGGTTTTGCCGGTGCCGGAGGGAGCGGTGAAGGCGTAGGCCCGGCCGTCCACCGCCACAACGGAGCTGTGGAACACGACGGTATCATAGCGCAGAAGCTCCCGGGCAATATTCCGATACAGGGCCAGGGTCTCCAGGTAGGCGTCGCTGTGCGGGCGGGGCGGGATGCCGTCCAGAGCATCCTGCCGGTCGGCGCGAATACGCTCGGCGTCGATGTCGCTGGGCGTGACCGTCACGCAAAAGGCCGGAGCGTCGTCCGTGCGGTAAACCGCGCAGAAGCGCTCCGTGGTGGGAAACTGCGCGGTCACGCCGATGGCGACGCCGGCGAGGGAGATCGTAAAATCCGTCATGTCTGGGTCCTTTCGTGGTGTTCTGACCAGTTCATTATAGCGCATGCGCCGCGGGAGTGACAAGGCATTTCCGCAAAAAACACAGCCGACCCGAAGATCGGCTGTGTTGGCTGTGCTAGGGATTACTTCTCGAACTTACGGCGGGGCAGGGCAACCGCCGTGCCGGCGCAGAGGACGAGGACGACCGCCCAAAGAGCGATGTTGTTGTCATCGCCGGTCTTGGGAGCGGACTTGCTGCCCTTGGAGTCCTTGGAGCCGGAGTTGCCGTTGTCGGCGGGAACCCTCTCCACGGCCTTGTAGAGGACCATGAACGGGCTCAGGTCGGTGACGCGGACGCGCAGGCCGTCAGCAATTTCCTCAACGTTGAGGTTCTCGACGCCGTACTCGCCGATGTGGATGACCTTGAATTCGAAGCCGGCGGCATCGGTTCCGGCGGGATAGGGGATGACCAGCGTGTAGACGTCGTCTTCCACATCCTTATCGAGAACAGTGCCATCCTTGTCGGTCCAGGCGGCGCTGATGTCGTACCAGACAGCCTTGTCGGCGGAGTAGCCCTCGGGGATCATATCCTTCACGGCGGCCTTCTGCTCGGCGGTGGCCGTCATGGGCTCATAGTTGATCTCCACGAACTCGCCGTCACGCTCGAGCTTGAAGGACAGGGTGCCGTCGTAACCGGCGGCGTGGTTCTCGCCCTCCGCGAGGTAGCTGCGGGCGGTAATGGTGTCGCTGGTCTTCACACTGCGCTCCTCACGGATGATCTCGTCGCCGTCCCAGGTGAGGTAGGTGTAGTTGTTACCCTTGGCCGAAGACGCACCGGAGCCGACATAGCCGGAGTGGGCGTAGGTGAAGCTCAACTCGAGCTCCTCGACATAATCCTCGCCATAGGTTCCGCCCATGGAAGTGATTGTCGCGCCGGGGAGCTTGATGAATTCTTCTTCCTTCTTGGAGTGGTCGTGACCGAAGAACCACATGATGTCCATGCCGTAGGTGTCGGCATACTTGTTCACGAGCTTCACGACGGCGGCGGAATTCGTGATGCTGTATTCGTTGCCGCCGCTCAGTTTGGAAGCGGACTTCGCGCTGTCTGCGTCGATGCCGACGGCATGCAGACCGGCGTGGGAGGAGATGACGACGAGCTCGCCGTTGTAGTTGGCGGCGATGTTCTCCAGCGCCTGTTCGATGTGCTTGTAGACGGAATCCTCTTCCTCGGTGCCGTCGCCGTAGTTGTTTTTATCGAAGGCGTCGCCGTCCTCGTAGTTCAGGCCGATGACCACAAGGCCCTGATCGATGGCCTGGCTGGAATCGGCGTTGGCGGCGTAGCCGGCGCTGCGGGTGTCGAAGATGATGCCGGTGCCGGAGACGGTGCCGGTGCCTTCCAGACCCTCAACGGGAGTGCCGCTCACGGGGCCGCTGGCGTAGTCGTCCAGGTTGATGCCCAGGTCGGCGTTCAGGTTGAAGTTGGTGTACTGCGTGGCAAAGCCGTTGTCGTGGTTGCCGGAGACCCAAACGGTGTCGATGCCCGCGAGCTGCAGGGAGACGCGGTTGATGACCTCGTTGACGCAGCCGGTGATGTAATCGGACTTGTTTCCGGGGATGCGGTCGTTGTTGAAGTCGCCGGTGGCGATGACGAGCGCGGGAACCTTGCCGGTGGCGATAATGGTCTGCTTCACGGCGGTGCCGACATCCGTCCAGGACTCATGCACGTCGGAGAAGGTGATGAGGGAGTTCGGCTGCACGCCGTTGGCCAGGACCACGTTCACGGTCACGTCGATGGTGGGCGGGTCCTGAACGGTGAGCTTATGGCTCACGATGAAGCCGTCCGCGTCGGTGATGGCGATGGTGTAGCTGCCGGTTTTCTCGGCTTCGAGCACGGCCGCCGCGATGACGATTTCGCCGGTGGTCTCGTCGATCTTGTAATCGACCTCGGTGCCGGAGATCGTAACGGAGGCGATTTCGTTTTCAATGCCGGGCATCTTGAGGTCCTTCTCGATGCCGAGGGTGTAGGTGTAGCTGTCGCCCGCAATCTCATTGGAGGGGGCAGGTCCCTTACTAATCACAACATTCAGCGCGGCATCTTTTTTGACCGTGATGGCAGTACCGTCAATGCCTTCGATGTTGCGGTCCGCGCCGCCAGCCTTCATCTTGAAGGTGGTGCCCGAATAGCTGACCTCACCGCCCTTTTCGGCGCTGGTGGTCAAGGTGGTTTTGTTGTGAGACAGGTAGTAATCGCCGGACTTCATGTACTTTGTGCTGGAGTCATAATACCAGACGGCCGCCTCGTCCTTGGAAACGGGCACGATGTTTTTTCCGTCCAAGCCGATGGCATAGGTTGCTCCGTCGCTTTCAAAGCTGATGATGTAGTATCCATCCGAAAGGGTCGAAACCGATGCGTACGGGTCGACGATGGTCAGGGTGGCCTCCTCGGACTTATCCTCCGCAGTGATCACGATGGGATACTCGCCGGGGTCCATGGATTTCAGGGACTCGTCGGTGATATAGCTGACGGGAGGATTTGCCGTTTGATCTTCGGACGTAGCAAGCTCCTTGCCGTCGAGGGTGACCGTCGGCTTGCCGGGGTTGCTGGTCTCGACGAGGACATGCACCTCGTTGCCGAGGGTGTAGGTGAAAGCAACGCTGTCGCCGTCGTCGCTCTCCACGGGATCGGACACGATGATATCGTCGCCCAGCGAGTAGGTGACCGTGCAGGAGACGGGGTACACACCGACGTCAAGATCGGCGATGGAAACGGTCCAGCGGCTCGTGAAGACGCCGTCTACCGCATCTTTCGTGAGGATGGTTTCCTCTTTCGTGAGCTCGCCGAAGCTCCAGGAGAAGGTCATGGCGTCGGCGGTCACACCATCGGGGAAACGGGCCTGCAGGACGACTTCCTTCTCGGTCTCATGACCTTCCTTGGTCAGGTTGACCCAGTGAGGCGCCTCCACAAAGACGAGGTTGGGAGCGGCGGCCTCCGTGATGGCGGTCTCGTAGACCTTTGCGCCGCCGCCGCTGCTGCCGCTGCCGCTGCCGCTCGGTTTGTCGCCGCCGCCGCCGGTGCCGGTGGTGATGGCGAGGAGCTTGACCTCGGCGCCAGTAGCGGAACCCATGGACAGGTCGCCGCCCGCAACATAGTAGACGGTATCGCCGACCCTGTAGCTCAGAACGTCGTTTTCATAGAACCATTCGCCGTCCCCGGCGGCAAGAGCTATCTTTCCATCCACGACGCCGAGAGGGGAGCTGTTGATGGTGAAGGTGTAGCCGCCTTTCGTGCCCGCCGCGGGGGTGATGGCGCCGCGGGGGTTGGAAGTGGAATACGCGCCCGAGTTGGCCGTGGTCACCTCCAGGTTGCTGTCGTTGTTGAGCAGGTAGTGGGTCTTATCGACGAACAGGGCGTAGGTGCCGCCGATGGTCAGACCGCCGGAAGTGGAATTCTCCCCGGCCTCGGCATAGGCTGCCTCCTCGCTCTCGAGCTCGGCGAGTTCGACGATCTCGTCCTCGACGATCTCGTCCTCAACGATCTCATCTTCGACGATTTCGTCTTCGACGATTTCGTCCTCAACGATCTCGTCTTCAACGATCTCGGGTTCGGTGCCTTCCGGCTCGATGATGTCGACCGGGTCAATGATCTCTTCGTCAGCGAAGGCCGTGAGGCTGACGCCGCCGATCAGAGACAGAGCCAGCGTCAGCACGAGCAGAAGGCTGATCAACTTTTTCATACTCTTTGTTTCCTTTCTCCAATTTTTTTCCCCATTGGAAAGGGATGATTGAACACAGTAACTATAGCATGACGTTAAACAATTTACAATTAATAAACATTAATAATCCGAAAAAATGTGAAAAAATGTGAAAATTTTGTAAAGGGTACGTTTTACGCGTTCCGGTCCAGCGCCGTGAGGCGGTCCAGCAGCGGACGGCAGACCTCCGCGACCGCGCCGTCCTCCGTGAACAGCCGCAGACCCGTCTCGGTCAGGACGGTGCAGTACCCGGCGTCGTAGGACCCCCGGCGGAGCACCGCGAGATACGTGTCCACCGCGGCCCGGAAATCCGTCTGGGCCATGGCCCAAATCTGGATGGCGGCCATGCCGGAGGCGGCGTAGCTGATGTAGTACATGGGCTGGGCGAAGTTGTGGGCGATATAGGCCCAGCCGCTGTCCCAGGCGATGTAACCCGGCTCGTACATGCCGTATTCCGCGCAGAGCTCGAGATAGATGTCGTTGAGCCGCTCCGGGGTCAGATCGTCCGCCGCGGCGAACACCCGGCGCTGGAACTCGTCGTAGAAGCAGCCGTCGATGACATTCTCCATGAGGTCCGACAGGTCCGCAAACTCCACCGCGTCGGCGTGGCGGGTGAATATCTCGCCGTAGAACGCGGAGAACAGCCCCTGCAGGGCGTTGGAGTGTATCTCCGAGAGGTCCAGGTCGTCGGACTGGGTGATGATGTTCGTCACGGGGGTGAAGCAGTAGTCGCAGAAGTGACCGAATTCGTGGGTGAGGGTGATGAGGTCCCGGGCGGACCCCTCCAGCGCGGCGTACAGGAAGGGTGCGTCGTAGTGCAGGAGGATGGTGGTGTAAGCGCCGTCGTACCGGCCGGAGGACATGTCCGCGAGGTCATACAGTCCCCGGTCCGTCAGCGTCTCCCAGGGACCCAGGAGGCTCTCGTCGATCCGGGGGAGATAATCCCCCAGGATGGCGAGGAGCTCCTCCCCGGAATAGGCCGGACGGGCATCCTCCGCCTCGAAGTACAGGTCGCTGTAATACAGGTCCTCGTAGTACTCCCGGGCGATGGGCTTCACGGCGTCGCAGAAGGCCTGGGCGTCGGCGGTGGTGTACTCCCGGACGTAGAGGTTTTCGTAGGCGTAATCGGCGTAGCTGTCATAGCCCGCGGACCGGGCCTCCGCCGTCCAGAGCCGGACAAGCTCGATGTAGACCGGCGCGAAAGCCTCGTTCATGGCCTTGTGCAGGCCGGAATAGACGTCGAGATAGGCGTCGTAGTCCTTCCAGGCCAGGGCATCGCCCCGGTAGCCGTAGAGGTCGTCGAAGGTCCAGGTCTCCCCCCGGTAGGAGGTGGTCAGGTCGTTGATGCCGTCATAGAGGGCGTAGTATTCGTCCAGAAGCTCCAGCTCCCGCTCGGCGGCTTCGGCGTCATAGCTCACGTCGGAGTCGTAGGATTGGAAGACCGCCGCCGTGTCCTGCCCGACATGCCGGGTGAACGCCCGGCTCACGTCCGTGTCCAGAACCTCTCCGCAGGCGGTGAGGAATTCGTCCTCCAGCTCGTCGTACGCCGCGCAGACGTAGGCGTATTCCTCCGACCAGTATTCGTCGTAGAAATCCGCGTCGTGCCGCAGCATGGCCAGGACGGACAGGGTGTCGAGGCAGATCAGCTCGTCGTACAGGGAATCGTACACCCCGCAGACCCCCTCCGCATCCCCCGCCGCCGCCAGGGAGCGAAGGCTGTCCAGATCTGCGTAGAAGGGTTCGGGATCGTAGTGGACGTATGCCATGTCGGCGTAGGCGAGATCGTCCTCCGCCGCCTGCTGGATATGCTCCGCCGCGGTCTGTGCCGCGCTGCGAAGGGAATCGCCGCGGTCGATGACGGTTTCCGTCGGTTCCGTCGCGGCGAGGGCGGGTACGGCCTCGGGCTGCTTCGGGACCGCGGTAAACAGCGGGGCCAGCAGCATGATCAGACTTAGGAACAGGGACAGGATGGCATTCATGGCGTTCCTCCCGGTGAGAATAATTGGCCTATTCGTCATTATACCCAGGTCCCGCCGCGTTTGTAAAGCGCGGATTTCCCGGACGAGTTGACAGCGCTCGGGATACGTGGTAGAATACGCCGCTATGAAGAGCGTATATATTAAAAGGTATGTCGGAGATCGGGATTTCTACCGCCGGGCCTTCGGCGTCATGCTGCCCATCATGCTGCAGAACGTGGTGACGAACTTCGTCTCCCTGCTGGACAATCTGATGGTGGGGCAGACCGGGACGGCGTCCATGAGCGGCGTTGCCGTGGCGGGTCAGCTCTTTTTTATTTTCTACCTGGTCATTTTCGGCACCGTCTCCGGTCCGGGCATCTTCTGCGCCCAGTTCTGGGGTGCGGAGGATGAGGGTTCCTTCAAGGCGGCGTTCCGGTATAAGCTGCTGTCCGCGCTGGTCATGTGCGGGGTGTGCCTCGGGGTGCTGACTCTGTGGGGCCGGACCCTGTGCGGGCTGTATCTCACCGGCACGGAGGCGGACCGGGAGGCGGTCCTGGGCTACGCCGTGGGGTATCTGCGCATCATGCTCTGGGGCATGGTCCCCTACACGGTCTCGATGGTGTGGTCCTCCACCCTCCGGGAGACGGGACGGACCTTCGCGCCGATGCTGGCGTCCTGGGCGGCGGTGATCGTGAACCTCGTTCTGAACTGGGTGCTGATCTTCGGAAAGCTGGGAGCTCCGGCCCTGGGCGTGACCGGGGCGGCCTTCGCCACCGTCGCCTCCCGGGTCGTGGAAATGGCCATTAACCTCTTCTGGAGCCTCCGTCACCGGGAGGAGGTCCGGTTCCCCCGCCGGATGCTGGAGGGATTCCCGGCACCGGGGCGGTTCATCGGGACTCTCGCGAAAAAGAGCGTTCCTCTCCTGCTGAACGAGACCCTTTGGTGCGTCGGCATGGCGACCCTCATGCAGATATACTCCACCCGCGGCATTGCGGTGGTGGCGGCGCTGAACATCGGCTATGTTCTGCTGGACCTGTGCAACTCCGTGGCCTTTTCCATCGGCACCACCATCGGCATCCTGGTGGGGCAGGAGCTGGGCGCGGGAGAGCTGGAAAAAGCCCGGGACACGGACCGGAAGCTCCTGGTCCTGGGCGTGACGCTGGCGGTCAGCATCGGTGCGATCATGCTGGCCTTCTCCGGGGCCTTCCCGCGGTTTTACAACACCACCCCGGAGATCCGCTCCCTGGCGGCGCGGTTCATCCGGATCATGGCCGGCGTCATGCCCCTGGACACCTTCGCCCACGGCAGCTACTTCACCATGCGCTCCGGGGGAAAGACCGCCGTGACCTTCCTGTTCGACAGCGGCTTTTCCTGGGTGGTCAACGTTCCCGCGGCCTTCGCCCTTGCCCATTTTACGGCCCTGACCATCGTTCCGGTGTATGCTCTGAGTTCCTTCACCGTCCTCATCAAATGCGTCATCGGCGCGGTGATGGTTCGTGGGGGATACTGGGTGAACCAGCTATCCGGCACGGGGGATGGATTGTAATTTTTGTTATTAAATCGTAAATTTTAATACAATTTTCATTGACTTTGGGGTAGGGTGGTTTTATAATACAGTATATCTTCCTATAGATATGCAGCTAGACAGATTACGGGAGGTAAAACCTATGAATAAAACATTCCGTGTGATTCTCGCGCTCGTCCTGGTGTTCACCATGGTCGGCGCGCTGGGTGTCGCCGCTCTGGCGGACGGCGAGCCCGGAGAGACCAAAGATATTACCCTGATCCTGACCGGCGGCACGGACCGTGCCATCGGCGGCGAGGGTCTGAACTTTGCCGCGGCTGCCGCTCTGCGGGATACATACGCCACCGAGGACGAAGCAGAGGAAGCTCCCGTGCTCCTGGTGGATGCCGGCGGCTTCCTGCCCGAGGCTGCGGCGATCCTGGCCGCTGCCGAGTATGACCTCATCGTGCCCGAGGCAGCGCTGACCGAGTGGGATATCGGCAGCATCTCCATGGGCGTTTCCGGTCTGAGCGCCGGCGTCGTGTTCAGCAAGGCCGGACTGCAGATCGCTTTCGTGGGCGTGGTGCCCATGGGCGAGCAGGACGCCGCGGAGTATTACGCCGCCATCCAGGCCGCCGTTACCACCGCTCTGGAGCGGGGCGTGGACTACGTCGTTGCCCTGGGCCTGGTGGAGGACGCCGCGAAGCTCGTTGCAAACGTCACCGGCCTCAACGCCGTTCTGACCTACGGCGCGGAGACCTCCGTGAAGACCCTGCCGGAGGAAGCTCCCGTGGATGCGGAAGCGGCCGGCGGAGAGACGGACGGCGAGGAAGCCCTCGTCACCGACGGCGAAGGCGAAGAGCCTGCCCCGGCCAGGACCCTGGTGGTCACCGTGGGCGAGAAGTTCGCCGCCATCGGTGTCGTCACCGTGAATGCCGAGGGCATCACCGCCGAGACCCTGGACGCCGAAAGCCTGGCGGTGCAGGAGCTCACCCTGGACGAGGAGATCGTGTCCCTGGAGGCGGAGATCCTGGCGTCCCTGTCGGAGGACACTGCGGAGGAGACCGTCGAGGAGACCGAGGAAACCGCGGAAGAGACGGAAGAAACTGCCGAGGAGACGGAGGAATCCGTCGAGGAGACGGAGGAATCTACGGAAGAGACGGAGGAACCCGCCCAGGAGACGGAGGAATCCGTCCAGGAGACCGAGACCGCTCCGGTGGAAGCCGCTGCGGGGACCGCCCAGGAGACGGAGACCACCGAGGAAGAAGCCGACACCACGGCAGCCGCTCCGACGGAGCCGACGCCCATGGTTTCCGAGGCCAGTGACAGCGACCTCCTGGCGGCAGAGCAGGCGGCTGCGGCGAATGTCGAGCCGGTGGAGACCGTCGTGTGGGACGGCGAGGCCGAGCAGGAGCAGGATTCTCCCACCGAATACACCAAGGATGAGAACAAGGACCTGGAGCTGGTCTTCGAGCATCCCGTGTCCGCCGTCAAGGTGGGCGACCGCGTGTTTGAGACCCAGTACTACGACAAGTCCGAGGACGGCAGGACCGTCAAGATTCACGCCGACGTCCTGAACGGCTGGAACAACGCCACCTATACCTTTATCTTTGAGTTCTCGGACGGTGCGGAGAGCAAAAACGTCCAGGTCGTGATCCAGGGCAATCCCCCGGCGGATGACCCAACCCCGACCCCCTCTCCCACCCCCACCCCCACTCCCAGCCCCACCCCCGCGCCCACCAAGGGTAACTCCCCCTCCACCGGCGACAGCAGCCCCATCGCGCTGTATGTGGTCCTGCTGGTGGTCCTCGTGGCGGCCCTGGCCGTGGTTATCGTTCTGGTGATCCGCAAGAACAAGCGGACCGACCGCGACTGATACACCCCCCCAAATACGAAACACCGACGAAGCCATCTGGCCTCGCCGGTGTTTTTCTGTGTGTATCCGTTATTCGTTTGTGGTGTCGGGGATGTCCTCCGGTTCTTCCGGTTCCTCGACGATCTCCACCTCGATGGCAGGGCCTGGGTCCTCGGCGGAGGCGGCGAGGTCTTTGGTCTTGAGGCGGATGATCTCCGCCTCCTTCGCGGCGATGGTCTCGAGGCAGGTCTCGATCTCCCGGCATAGCTGCTCAAAACAGGGCTCCGGGTCATCCTTGTGGGTCTCGAAATAGAGCTTGCCGATCTCGTTGTATGCCTGCTTGATGGTGTCCCGATCAGAGGCGATGTCCACATTCAATCGGGCAATACGGCTGACGGTTTTGGTTTTCCGGGCGGCGGCGGTGGCGGCGGTTTTCGTTTTTTTGGCGGCAAACTGGGCGATGCCGCTCATGGTATCGCGGAAGCTGGGCATAGGTTATCCTCCTTACGTAGACGGTTCGTTCTCGTCCGCGGCGATTTTAGCGGCTTGGACCCGGTGAACCCAGAGCTTTTCCGGTGCGCATTTCCCGCTGCGCAGGATGATGAAAAGCGCGGCGACGGCGGCTAGGCAGGTGACTCCCGCCAGGACCTGGGACACCCGGATGCCCGTGGCGCCGAGGTAGAGGGAGTCCGTGCGGAGTCCCTCGATCCATACCCGTCCGAGGCCGTACCAGGCCAGGTACATGAGAGCGTACTGCCCGTCGAATTTCCGCTGGGTCTTTTTCGAGAAGATGTGCAGGCCGATGAAGCCGGCGAGATTCCACAGGGATTCGTACAGGAACGTGGGGTGGACGTAGATCGTCGCGCCGTCCAGGGTCAGGCCCATGCGGCAGAAGATGTCCGTTTCGTAGCCGAAGGCCTCCCGGTTCATGAAGTTCCCCCAGCGGCCGATGCACTGACCGATAAGGAAGCCGAAGCACACGATGTCCAGCACGGCGAGAGCAGAGATCTTCTTCACCCGGCAGACCACGAGGACGGTGATGGCCGCGGCGATGATGCCGCCGTAAATGGCGAGACCGCCCTCCCAGATCTTCACCATGTCCGCCAGGGTGGTGTAGTTTCCGAAAAAGACGATGTAGTAAACTCGCGCGCCGATGATGCCGAAGGGCACGCCGAAGAGCAGGATGTCCGTCAGGTCGTTCTGGGTGATGCCGAACTCCCGCTCGCACCGGCTGAAGCAGTAGGACACCGCCAGCAGAAAGCCGCAGGCGATGATGACGCCGTACCAGTAGATCGTGTGTCCGAAGATCGTGAAGCTGTTGGGCGGGCATATGGACCAGTTGCCCAGCAGGGGAAAGGAAATAGCGGCGGATGACATGGGTTATCCCTCCTTTGGCTCGACGACGGCCAGCGCGAAATTCTCCGGGTCCACCCGGCGGAGCCAGGCGTCGGCGTCGGCGCAGGTCAGACCGCGGAGAATGCCGAAGCTGTCCATGGCCTCGAAGCCTGCGAACCGGGCGGCGGCGAGGCTCACGGCCAGGTCCTCGAAATTGGCCAGGGCCCGGATGCGTCCGCCGAGGCTGGCTTTTTTCTGCCTCTCGAACAGGGCGGGGTCGAAGCCCTCCCGCTGCACACGGAGGAGCTCCTCCCGCAGGGCGTCCAGCACCCGCCGGGGGTCGCCGGAGGTCTCGCCGTCAAAGCCCAGCACGGTCTCGCCGCCGCTGTGCTCCACGTCCGCGCCGAAGGTGGAATTCAGAAGTCCGTCGGCGTACTGCCGCAGATAAAACGGCGAGCTTCGTCCGGCAAGGCAGCGCACCGCCAGCGACGCCGTGATCCGCTCCTTCTGGGCTTCCGGGCCGGTGGATGCCGGACCCAGCTTCGCACCGATCATGAACAGCGGCGCGGCGACCTCCATCTTCCGGCGGGAGGCGGGCTGGACGGGGGCGGTCCCCTGGTCCGGACCGTAGTCCTTGGCGGGAACGGGCGCGGCGTTGGAGGGAAGGACCTCCCGGGCGATGCGCTCCACTGTCTCCGGGTCCGCCGGACCCACGACGCAAAGAGCCATGTTCGACGGATGATAGAAAGCCTTGTGGCAGTCGTACAGCGTCTCCGGCGTGATGTCCTGAATGGACTCCACCGTGCCGGCCACGGTGTCCCGCAGGGGATGCCCCTCGGCGAACAGGCATTTCATGAGGTCCGCGTACACGGCGAAATTCGGCGCGTCCTCGTACATGCGGATTTCCTGGGCGATGATGCCCCGCTCCTTGTCTACGCTGGCCTGGGTGAAATAGGGCAGTGACACGAAGGAGAGCAGCGTCCGCAGGTTGTCCTCGAAGCGGTCGGTGCACTCAAAGTGGTAAGCGGTCATGCTCTCGGAGGTGAAGGCGTTGGGGTCGGCCCCGGCGGAGGTCAGGGCCAAAAGCGCGTCTCCCTCCGGGGTGTCGAACATCTTGTGCTCCAGGTAGTGGGCGACCCCGGCGGGAGTGTTTCGGGTCTCGCCGTTTAAGATAAAGCGCCGGTCCGCACCGCCGTAGTTCGCGGCGTACACCGCGAAGGTCTTGCGATATCCGGGCTTCGAGACCACATAAATGGGCAGGCCGTTGGGCAGGGCCGCCGAATACAGCGTCTCGCCTACGGCGGAATACTCAGTTTTCGTCATCGTCCACATCCTCCGATCCCCGCAGGAAATACACCATGTCGCACTCGAGAAGCCTCGCCGCGGCGGCGATGTCCTCCGCAGTCACGTCCTCCACGAGAGCAGCCAGCTCCTCCGGGCCGTACTCCAGACCCTGCAGATTCTGGCTGAGCCAGAAGCTCTCCAGCGCACCGGCGCTGTCGGAGAGAGCGGCGAGGTCGTGCATGAGGGAGCTTTTCGCGCTGGCCAGCTCCTCCGGGGCGATGTCTCCCTGCTTCACGGCGTCCAGCTGCCGGAGGATCTCCGCGAGGGCTACGTCGTAGTTGTCGGGCTCGATGCCGCTGGAGACGATCATGACTCCCTTCATCAGGTCCACCCCGGAGCTGGCGGTGTAGCAGAGGCTCATTTTCTCCCGGACGTTCATAAAGAGCTTGGAGGTGACACACCCGCCGAAGACCGCGTTCATCACCCGCAGGACGGGGATGTCCGGGTCCTCCATGTTGTCTCCCAGCCGGAAGCCCAGGACCAGCTTGCCCTGGGTGATCTCCATTTCCTCCGTGACACAGCGGGGTTCCGCCTCCACGGAGTTCATGCGGATGTCGGTGCCGAGATCATAGTCGATCTCCCCCCGGGGCAGGGTCATGAAGGCGTCCCACAGGGCGTTTTCCACGCGCACGGGCTCCGCGGTGCCGCAGTAAAAGACCTCCACCGGGGCGGTGGAAATCAGCTCCCGGTAGCGCCGGGTCAGAGAAACATAGCCGATGCTCTCCGCGGTGCCCTCCGTGCCGAGAACGTCCACGGCGTAGTCCTCCGCCGCGCACATGAGCTCGATCATCCGCCGCCGGGCATAGGCTCCCTTGTCGTTCATGCGGGCGCGGATGTCCTCCAGAAGCTTTTCCCGCTCGCTCTCCACGTATTTCGGCAGCAGCAGTCCGCCCCGGGTGTTGGGGGAGAGGATCACCTCGCCCAGAAGGGAGATGACCTCTTCCAAAAGCCCGCCGGTACCCTCCGGCAGCAAAGCGTCGTCCACAAAATCCGCCCAGAAGCCCACGGCCTGGATCTCTCCCAGCTTGCGGGAGACGGGCTCGATGCGTGCGCCGTACAGGCTGTCGAGCCGGGCGGCCAGGGCATCCATGTCCGGGCAGCGGAGGGTCCCGCGCCGCAGGACGCTGGGGATCAGGGTGTTCTGGGCGGCATCCTCCCGGCACAGGCGGGTGAGGAAGCTGACGCTCAGAAGTCCGGTTTTGAATTTGTCGGTCTGCAGACAGGTGAGGAACACCCCCGGCAGGATCTCGCTTCGCACTTGCTTCACGGTGACGCCTCCAACGCAGTTTTCCATGTTCACCACCCTATTATATCATACAATCTGCGAAGTGAAAATGACAAACTTGTGAATATTTCGCGGGGTTGGTGACGGCCCGACTTCGCCGAAGCCTATCCCGCTCAACAGTCTTCGACGACGTTTCGCTGGGACAGGCTTCGTCTTGCGGGCTCGCCGGGACGTGGCCGGGTTTGGTGCCGGCCCGACTTTGCCG
The DNA here is from genome assembly GCA_964401725.1 of uncultured Oscillospiraceae bacterium. GTDB lineage: Bacteria > Bacillota > Clostridia > Oscillospirales > Oscillospiraceae > CAJOIG01. Next base: position 21,178 of record CAYNZM010000004.1, on the reverse strand, counting down.
AAGTCTTACGTGATGGTGGTCCTGCCCCGATGGACGCGTATATGCCGTCCGCAGATGTCTGCCTCGTATCCCTCCCAGCCGGCGGGAAGATGCGGCTCCACCACAAGATGCCCGTCCCGCAGGCGGATGCCCAAAAGGTCCTCCAGCACCACGCGGAAAAACCATCCCGCCGAGCCGGTGTACCAGCTCCACAGGGCCTCGCCGTAGTGGTCGGGATTGGCGGAAACGTCCGCCGCCAGAACATAGGGCTCCGCGCCCCACCGGGCGGGATCGTGGCGCGTCGGTAGGAGGGACAGGAGCATGCTCGCGCCGTCGTTTGTGAAGCCCTCCTTCAGGAGAGCCGAGGCCAGCCACACCGCGCCGTGGGTGTACTGCCCGCCGTTTTCCCGGAAGCCCGGTCCGCAGGCCCGGATATACCCCGGGTCCCGGCCGTCCTCCCCAAAGGGCGGAGCGAAGAGCTTCGTCAGACCGTGGGCCTCGTCCCACAGGCGGTCCATGCAGGAGCGGAGAGCAAGCCGCACGCGGCTTCGGTCTGTGCCGGGGCAGAAGGCCGCCCAGCTCTGGGCGATGGAGTCGATGGCGCAGGCGGAGGCGCCGGCCCCGCCCAGGGGAGCGCCGTCCTGCCACCAGCCCCGCAGATACCACTGCCCGTCCCATGCCCGCTCCGCCGCGGCGGTATACATCGCGGCGGTGTCCCGCAGGGACTGGGAACCCTTCGTGCCCAGCCGGTCCAGAAGGTCTGCAAAGCGTCCGGCGGTGTGGATGAAAAACCAGGTCAGCCACACGCTCTCGCCGCCGACGCGGTCCATGCCGTCGTTCCAGTCGCCGGAGCCTGTGAGCAGAAGCCCGTGGGGACCTCCGCCCCGGGCCATCACCCGGTCCAGCGCGCGGCGGGCGTGGTCCAGGACCGGGGCTTTGTCCGCCGAAAATCCGGGAGCGAAATACTGGTCCCGTTCGTCCTCCTGCAGGGGAGGGCCTTCGAGCCAGGCTGCCGTCTCCGCGCAGATGGCGGCGTTGCCGGTCTTTTCCACGTATTCGCACAGGGCCCAGGGCAGCCACAGAAGATCGTCCGAGCACCGGGTCCGCACGCCGCGGACCGTGCCATTCGGGGCGTCGTGCCACCAGTGCAGCACGTCCCCCTCCCGGAACTGCCTCGCGCAGCAGGTGCGGATATGGTTTTTGGTTCCGGCGGGGTCTATGAGGACCGTGTTCACCGCGTCCTGGAGCTGATCCCGAAAGCCAAAGGCTCCGCCATTCTGGTATAGGCTCGTCCGCCCCAGCATCCGGCAGGACAGAGCCTGGTAGGCTGCCCAGCCGTTCATCATCCGGTTGAGGTCCGCGTCCGGCGTTTTGATTCGAACCCGGCCCAGCATGGACCGCCAGCTATCCCGCACCCGGAGCAGCTCCCGCTCGGCCCGGTCCGGGTCGCAGAGCTCCCGCAGGACTGCTTCTTCCTCGCAGCCGCAAGCGAGCACCGTCACCCCGCCGCCGTCATACAGCGCGCCGAAGCACGGGTCCAGCCCCGGGCCCACACGCCCGTCGAAGCGTCCCTGCTCCCAGGAGGCCGCGTCGCCGGTGAAGCCCTCGGTCTTTTTGCTGCAAACCGCCCGGAAGGTGATCTCCGGCCACGCCGCCCGGGGATTGCGGGCGGTAAAGCAGCCCCGTTCCATGCCGGTAACGACAAACTTCGCGTCCTGGGCATCTGCCGCCATGCACAGAGGCAGCTTCCAGCCGATATACGCCCCCGCGCCGCCCTCGATGAGCAGCACCCGCGCCTGTTTTCCGACGGGGATGAAGGCCGTCACGCTGCCGATCTCCGTCTCCCAGCGGGTCCAGCCGAAGCCGTGGGTCACCGCGCAGGGGTGGGAACCGTCGGCAAAGAGGCTGCGCCGCCCGCCGCCGGTCACAAGGCATAGCTCCTCCCCGCCGCCCGTGGCGATGGGATCGTTTTTCCACGGGCTGATGGGAAATTCCCGGGCGTTTTGCAGCCACAGGTGTCCCGTGCCAGCGTCTGCGGCGATGAAGCCGAATTCGCCGTTTGACAGCACGTTTGACCATGCCCGGGGCGGCAGCGGCGGCGTGCGGAAGCGGAGGACGTTCCCGGAGAGCCATTCCACCGCCGGGGCCTTGTCCGATGTCCGCTCCGCCATGGGACGGCGAAGGGGCAGGGTCGGGACTTTGTCCGTCCGTTCCGGCAGGGGCCGTGCGGATGAGGCGGTCAGGGCGGGCGTCGCCTCTCCCAGGATGCGGATGCCGCCGGAGACGTTTTCAAAGGCGGAAAGCCCGTAGCGGTCGAGATATTTCCGCAGGGCATCCGCTTTCGGACGGAGGTATTCCCCGCCGCCCTCGCCGGTGTCCAGGATGAGGTCGTATCGCAGACCGCAGGCCGTCAGCAGGGCATGCCGCTTGATGGCTCGCCGGGCCTCGGCAAGATCGCTATCCGCCTTTACGCAAAAAATGGGCAGATCGCCGGATACACCCAGCTTCCAGAGGTCCTCCCGGGTCCCGGCGTCCATGCCGCCCCGGACCCGCCCGGAGCCAAGCTCCGAGGCAAGCCGAAACGCCGCGGAAAGACCCTCCGTGCCGATGCCGAGAAGGGAGGCCATGGACCCCGCCATGTCTGCCGCGCCGCCGGAGAGGATGCGCTTTGCCGCGCCGCCCGCGTCCTCCCGGGAGCGTCCGAATGCCAGGGCCATCGCCGCGCAGCCGCCCTCCGGGAGCCGCGCCTCGAGGCGCATGGGCGCGTGCATCTGCCAGCCTGCGCCGCCCCGGAGAGTCAGCGGGATCGTGGCGGCGAGGCAGAGCCAAAGCTCCGGCAGGCTTCCTCGTGGGATGCGCCGGACATACACTGCGCCGTCCTTCACGGACGACTCCAGCCCCAGCCGCCAGAACGCCGGATGCGCCCGGTGGTCCGCCTCTTTCGCGAGCACCGGCTCGAAGCGGATGGAGAGCCGTCCCCGGCTCGGTCCCGCGATGCGCCGCAGCTCCCCGTTCTCCCCGGAGGCAACGGCGACGGAGGTTGACATAACGCCTGTGGTGTAGGGCGTTGTGAAGGTCAGCACGCCCCCCGCGTATTTCCACGCCCGGGACGCCGCGAGACGCCGGGAGGGAAGCAGGGAACGGTCGTTTACCGTCAGCTCGAACCCCTCCGGGCGATACAGCAGAAGCCCTGCGCTGCGGGCAGTGGTGGTGCCGTCGGAGCATGCCAGCAGGGAGTAAACGCCGTTCGACAGCGGGAAAAACGCCGGTCGGTCCGGCCGGTGACCGTTCCCCTCCAGGGTGAGGGCGGGATGCTCCCGGCGGGATTCCGGCGGCCGGGTGAGCGGACTGCGGTTGCGGCGCAGCAGAGGTCCTCCCAGGGGAACGCGCTCGCACAGCAGAGGACGATACGCGCCGAGAGCCGGATCGCCCATGAAATACCGCCGCATGACGCCGCTGTCCAGGCAGTTTGCCGCGGCGCACAGGCTCATGCCCAGGTGGTGGCTCATGAAGCTCCGTACCGCCTCCCCCTCCGGGCCGCCCCGGCCGGGGGTGAGGTCCAGGGCCTCGAAATGTCCATATTCGCCCCAGACGCCCGCCCGCTTGAGCCGCCGCAGATTGCGGACGGCGGCCTTCGGATGCACGCACAGGGCAAGATAGCTGGCGTAGGGCGCGATGACTAGCTCGCTGTCGATGTCCCGCCGCAGGGCCAGCGCTCCCGCGCCGTGGGCCTTATAGCGGTAGTCCATGCCCGCGTCCAGGGAGTAAAAACCGCTCTCGGAGCTGCCCCAGGGGGTCTTAGGCCTCGCGGACCGGCGGCGCTGGGCGTATACGCAGAAGCGTCCCGTCTCCCACAGCATGGAGCCGCTGACGAGGGGCAGAAACAGCTCCGGCATGAGGTACTCGAACATGGACCCGGACCAGCTGGCAAGGCCTCGCCAGCCGTCCAGCGAGAGCTGTGCGCGGCTCAGACTTTGCCAGTGGCGCAGGGGCACCTCCCCCCGGGCACAGGCGATATAGCTCGTCAGCCGCGCCTCGGAGGCCATGAGGTCGTAATGTCCCGGGGAGGTCCTTCCGGTGGCGGGGTCGAGGCCGATGAAAAACAGACGTTGTTTTTTGTCGTACAATGCGCCGAGATCAATGCCCTCGGCAAAGGCGTTCACCCGGTCCGCCGCGGCGGAAAAGCCGTGAGCCTGCAGAGCCCGACCCGCCGCGATGAGGCAGGCGCAGAGATTGCCGCTGTCCACCGTGGAGACGTATGCCGGCTCCAGCGGCGCGCAGGTGGCGGTGTCATACCAGTTGTAGAGATGTCCCTGCCAGCGGGGGAGTTTTTCGATAGTTGACATAATATTTTCGATCATAGCCGCGGCCTGCTCCGGTCCGGTGAGCTTCAGCTCCATGGCGGCGACGGCGGAGGCCATGGCAAGGCCGATGTTGGTGGGGGAGGTCCGGCGGGCCGCGCCCTTGGGAGGCTGGACCTGCACATTGTCCGGGGGGAGCCAGTGGTCCGCCCGGGTGCAGTTGCGGTCAAAATAGGACCAGATGGCCTTGGCGCAGTCCAGAAGAAAGGCGCGGTCGGCGTCGTTCAGGTCGCTTTGGGGCTGCCGGGGGCGTCCGGTGGCGGCGGCGGTGAGGGGCATGGCGAGCCAGAGAAGACCCGCGGCCTTCCCTAGGGGCTCCGGCGCCAGCAGGACCAGGGCCAATCCCAGGGCCATGGACAGCCACAGGGAGGCGGGCATGCGTCCGCCCCGCTCGGCCTGGGCCGCGGTGGTCCACTGGAGCATGTTTTTGTGAGAAACGCCCATGCGCCATAGGGCGAGGCATGCCGCGCCGAGGTCTGTAAAAGCCTCCCAGGGCAGCAGGAGCAGCCGGGCGAGGCAGCGGGTCAATGCCCCGCCTGCGCCCCGCAGAACGCCGCTCCGCACCCGGAGCCGGGCATCCCGCGCCGGGAGAAACAGCCCCGCAAAGGCGCTGTGCACCGCGTCCGCGCCGAGGCAAAGCAGTGCCGCGAGGCCCGGGATAAACGCACCCGGCAGAAGCAGCGAAAGGACGAGGCACGCCAGCGCCGCCGGAGCGACGAGACTGCGCCGGAGGTTATCAAAGATGTGCCAGCGGTCCGCGGGGTGCAGTTTTTTTCCGGCGGGACCGAGAAAGCGCAGGTTCTGCCAGTCTCCCCGCACCCACCGGCTCTGCCGCCGGAACCAGGAGAAGGCGTTCACCGGCTGGTTGTCCGTAAGCTCCACATCCCCGAGAAATCCCCCGCGGAGATATGCCCCTTCGGGGGTGTCGTGGCTGAGGACGGTGTTTTCCGGGAAGCGCTCCTCGAGGCAGGCGAGATACGCCGCGGCGTCCACGATGCCCTTGCCGGAAAAGCCGCCGTGACCGCAGAGATCGGAGAACAGCTCACCCGTGGGAGCGCCGTAAGGATCGGTGCCGCCCTGTCCGGCGTAGAGCCGCGCGAAATCCGTGGCGAGAGCGCTTTCGAGCTCCACGCTCATGCGGGGATGCAGCAGGCCGTGGCCCTTCACGACGACGCCGTTTTGAATGACCGGACGGTTCGCCGGGTGCATCGCCGCGCCGACGAGCTGCCGCGCGGAACCCGGCACGAGCCGGGTGTCCGCGTCGAGGCAGAGCACATACAGGGCATGCAGATCACTGCGATTCCCGGCGAGGCAGGTAAGCGAATTGGGACGGCCCTGGGTCAGACGACAGAGCTCCGTCGTGGCGCCGCGCTTGCGCTCCCACGGCGCATACCGCCCGTCCGCTTCGTTCCAAACCGGCTCCCGGGTGAGAAGATAAAACCCGCCGCCGAAACGCTCGTTCAGCGCATGAATGGCATCCCGGGCGGAGGCAAGGCGTTTGTCGTTCGAAGACGGCTTTTCCGCGCTGTCCGGCAGGTCCGCCAGCAGCGCAAAGAGCAGGTCCTCGCCGCAGTCCCGGTTTGCCAGGCGGTATTCCTCCAGCCGACGGGCCAGGGCCGGTCCCGTTTCCTCATCCGTCAGCAGCGCCGACACCGCGCAGATCGTCCGACCCTGGGGTCCGAGGCCCTCCGCCAGCTCCAGCCGCGGCAGGCGCCGGGGCTTCACAAAGCGCATGAGAAGCCGGTCGAGAACGCTTCCCACCAGCTCCGACGCGGGCAGCGGCACGAGAAGCGCCGTCCACCACACGCCGGAAAGCCACGCCGCCAGCGCCGTCAGAAGCACCGTCGCGCCGATGTGGGCCGCGATGTAGCCTACGCCGGAGCGATCCGGTCCCGAAGCGAGGATGTCGTGCAGGCCCATGTCCAGCGCGGTCTGGGCCTCCTTGCGGGGAGTAGTGCCGTGGCGCTTTGCCAGGCGCTGGCACCGCTCCCGGTACATGGCCCGGGTAGCGTCGTCCATGCGGGGGTATATGTCGTCCTGCCGAAGCAGGGCGTCGAGGGGATCGGAGCGCTCCAGGGCATCGGTCAAGTCCAGCTCCGCCAGGGTGCGGAGGCTTGTGAACAGCTCCCCCGCCGTTTCCGCGTCCGCGCCCTCCGCCAGAGCCTCGATGATGGCCGTGCGCAGGGCCGCGCCGACGAGGGCCGCCTCCGTCTCGGGAAGGTCCTCCGTTCGTCTCGCGCCGGTGAGGAACTCCTCCACGCGTTCCTCGGTGATTGGTCCGGCTTCGACGAGATGTCTGCACAGGGTCAGAAGCGCCGCTCCCTCCGGGCCGCGGCGCAGCTTCTCCCCCGCGGCGCGAAAGGCCGCCATGGCGAGAGTGCCCTCCCGCCGGGATAGGTATTCATTGTCGGCGTACCACGCCGGGGCAGTATCGTCCCGGGAAAAATCCGCCACGCGCTCCATGGCGGCGCGCAGTCGGCGCGCGGTCCGCCGCCCGGAGACCGCGCCGGTGATGGGGATGCTTCTGGCCGCCTGTTCGCCCCATCCGGCCAGACGTTCGGTTCTGATTGTTTCCATACCGCTCATTTTTCCCATGCCGGAGGAAGAATATACCGCCGCCTGCCAAGAAAAAATGCTTGACAGCGGGCGCGTGTTCTGGTATGATAAGCAGGCTGTAAAGCATTTTTGCTGTACGGGAGGTGCGTCATGGGGGAGTATTCCATCGACCGGGCGCTGCTCCTCGACTTCTACGGCGAACTGCTGACCGAAAAACAGCGCCGGTATTGGGACCTCCACTGGAACGAGGACTACTCCCTGGCGGAGATCGCGGAGCTGGAGGGCCTGAGCCGTCAGGGCGTGTGGGACATCCTGCGCCGGGCGGAGCAAAACCTCCGGGACGTGGAGGAAAAAACCGGCATCATCCGGCGGTTTCTGGACCGTCGGGACGAGATCGAGGCCATCCGCCGGGAGCTTTCCGCGCTCCTGCCGGAGGATGAACGCAGCCGGGACCTGCTGGCGCGGCTGCACGGACTGATGTGACGCTATGGCATTTGAGAGCTTATCCGAAAAAATAGGCGGCATCTTCAAGAAGCTGCGGGGCAAGGGCCGTCTCTCCGAGGCGGATGTGAAGGCTGCCATGCGGGAGGTCCGCATGGTCCTTCTGGAGGCCGACGTGAGCTACAAGGTCGTGAAGGACTTTGTAAAAACCGTCTCCGAGAAAGCCGCCGGCACCGAGATTCTCGAGAGCCTTGACCCCACCCAGATGGTCATTAAGCTCGTAAACGACGAGCTGACGAACCTCATGGGCGGACAGGCATCCAAGCTCAACTACGGCCCGAAGGTCCCCAGCGTCATCATGGTGGTGGGACTGCAGGGCGCGGGCAAAACCACAAACACCGCGAAGCTCGCGGCCTTTGTCAAAAAACACCAGAACAAACGCCCCCTCCTCGTGGCCTGCGACGTGTACCGTCCCGCCGCCATCAAGCAGCTCGAAACCGTCGGCGAACAGGTGGGTATCCCCGTGTTCCAGATGGGGCAGATCGACCCCGTGGACATCGCCAAAGCCGCGGTGGAGCACGCCCGGATGCACGGCAACGACGTCGTCTTCCTGGACACCGCCGGACGCCTCCACGTGGACGAGGCGCTGATGGACGAGCTGCGCAACATCAAAGCCGCGGTGAATCCGGCGGAGATTCTGCTCACCGTGGACGCCATGACCGGTCAGGACGCGGTGAACGCCGCCTCCGCCTTCGACGAAGCCCTCGGCATCACCGGCGTCGTCCTCACAAAGATGGACGGCGACGCCCGGGGCGGCGCGGCTCTGTCCGTGCGCGCGGTCACGGGCCGGCCCGTGAAGTTCGTGGGCATGGGCGAGAAGCTCGACGCCATCGAGGTCTTCCACCCCGACCGCATGGCCGGCCGCATTCTCGGCATGGGCGACGTGCTGACCCTCATCGAAAAAGCGGAGCAGGCCGTTGACCAGAAAAAAGCCGAGGAAATGGCCGAAAAACTCATGAAAAACCGCTTCACCCTCCAGGACTACCTGGAGCAGATGCGGTCCCTCAAGGACATGGGCTCCATGGAGGACATCATCGGCATGGTCCCGGGCATCGACGCCAAACAGCTCAAAGGAGCGAAGATCGACGAGAAAGCCATGGCCCGCACCGAGGCCATCATCCTCTCCATGACCCCGAAGGAGCGGGATAACCCCTCCCTCCTGAACGCCAGCCGCAAAAAGCGCATCGCCGCGGGCTCCGGCACCAGCGTCGTGGAGATCAACCGCCTTTTGAAGGGCTTCGACGCCATGAACCAGATGGCAAAGCAGATGGCCGGCACCAAAAAAGGCCGCCGCATGGCGAAAAAAGCAGGAATGTTCGGTTTTTGATTTTTATTAACAATAAAAATATATAAAACATTTTCTGGAGGAACAACACAATGGTCAAGATTCGTCTGAAGAGACAGGGCGCGAAGAAAGCGCCGTTCTACCGCGTCGTGGTGGCGGACAGCCGCTCTCCCCGTGACGGCCGCAACATCGAAGAGATCGGCACCTACGATCCCATGACCAAGCCCGCGAAGATCGACATCGACCTCCAGCGCGCGAAGTATTGGATCGCCTGCGGCGCCCAGCCCACCGACACGGTGCGCGGACTTCTGAAGGCGGCGGAAGCTGCTCAGCCCAAGGCCGAGGAGGCTGCGCCCGAGCAGGCGGAGTAAGTCGGGAGCGCTTCCATGAAGGAACTTCTGACCTACATCGTGCAGAGCCTTGTGGACAATCCGGACAAGGTCACGGTGGAAGAAAAAGCGACGGACCGGGAGACCGTATTCGAGGTACGGGTCGCCGACGGCGATATGGGCAAGGTCATCGGACGCCAGGGACGCATCGTGCGTCAGATCCGCGTGCTGATGAAGGCTGTTGGCCAGCGCCGGGGCAAAAAGGTATCCGTCGAGATACTGGATTGAAAAAGCAATATCTGGAGGCGGGTCGGATCGTAAACACCCACGGCGTCCGCGGCGAGGTCAAGATCGAGCCATGGGCAGACGAGGCGGCGTTCCTGACCCGCTTCCGCCGTTTTTATCTGGACGGACAGCCGGTGAAGGTCCTGTCCTGCCGGGTCCACAAGACCATGTGCATCGCCGCACTGGAGGGCGTGGACGACGTGAACACCGCCCAGGCCATGAAGGGAAAAATTCTCTGCATCGACCGGGACGACGCGAAGCTGCCGAAGGGCACGGTGTTCCTGCAGGACATCCTCGGCGCGCAGGTGGTGGACGAGGCGGGAAACTCCCTCGGCATCCTGGCCGAGGTCATCCCCGAGCCGTCGGCGTCGGTGTACGTCGTTCGCGGTGAGCGGGAAATTCTCATCCCCGACGTCCCCGCGTTCATCCTCGACAAGGACGCGGACCGCGGCGTCGTCACCGTCCGTCTCATTGAGGGTATGTAAATGCGCATCGACATTCTGACCCTGTTTCCCGACGCGGTGAACGCCATGATGTCCTCGTCCATTCTGGGACGGGCGGAGAAAAAAGGCGTCATCGAGATTAACTGCGTCCAGATTCGGGACTTCACCACGAACAGGCAGCAGCAGGTGGACGACTACCCCTACGGCGGCGGCTGGGGCTGCGTCATGATGGCCCAGCCCCTCAAAAGCTGCCTGGACCACGTCGTGGCCGAGGCCGGGGAGCGCAAACGCCGGGTCATCTATATGTCCCCCCAGGGCAAGCGCTTCGACCAGACCGAGGCCCGTCGGCTCGTGACCGAGTACGACCACCTCGTCCTGGTCTGCGGGCATTACGAGGGCGTGGACGAACGCTTCATCCAGCTATGCTGCGACGAGGAAATGAGCATCGGAGACTTCGTCCTCACCGGGGGCGAGATTCCCGCCATGGCCATCGCGGACAGCGTCTGCCGCATGGTCCCGGGGGTTCTGTCCGACCCGGAATGCTACATCGGGGAGAGCCACTGGGACAGCCTTCTGGAATACCCACAGTACACCCGCCCGGATGTATGGGAGGGCATGGAGGTCCCGGAGATCCTGCGGGCCGGAAACCACGCGGCCGTGGAGGCCTGGCGGCGGGAGCAGCAGATCATCTGCACGATGGAGAAGCGCCCGGACATGTTCGAGGCGTATGAGCCGCAGACCAAGGAGGAAAAGGCTGTCGTCGAGCGCCTTACGGGCCGCAAGAAGCAGCGCTTTGACTGCCACCGCGCCGAGCTGCAGGACATGGCCGATCTCATGCTGATCGCGGATGAGACGAACGAGTTTTTGCTCAGCCGTCAGGTGGACATGGGACAGTACAACATTCCAAATCCGGGGGTGTTCCGCCGGGACATCACCGCCGGGAACTGCTGGCTGTTCACCTTTGAGGGCGACGCCGCGGGCTGCATGACGCTCTCCCTACAGGACGAGCCGGAGTACGCGCAGATCGAAGGCGCGTGGCTCACGAACGACACGCCGTACGGCGCGATCCACCGCATCGCGGTGCGAAGCTTCTTCCGCGGCTGCGGCCTGGCGGCGGAGATGATGCAACTGGCGGAGGACCTGTCCGGCGGCCGCGGCATGGTCAGCATCCGCACTGATGTCCCCGCGGACAACGCAGGCATGCGGCGGATACTCGAGGCGCGCGGCTATACCCTCTGCGGCACGCTGCGCCTTGCCTCCGGCGCCGAACGCATCGGCTACGAGAAGCTGCTGGTGTGACAACCGAAAAAACCGCAGGGCGTATCCACGCTCTGCGGTTTTGCCATATTAGTAGTGTTATATGCTGCGGATGACGGCCTCGGCGCACTTGATGCCGTCGAGCGCCGCGCTCATGATGCCGCCGGCCCAGCCCGCTCCCTCGCCGCAGGGGTAGAGGCCCTGCAGGGCGGGAGATTCCAGGCTCTCGGTGCGCTCCATGCGGACAGGGCTGGAGGACCTCGTCTCCGGGCCGGTCAGCACCGCCCAGGGGGAGTCGAAGTTCCGGAGCTTTCGTCCGAACAGGGGGAGTGCCTCGGCAACGGTGCCTGCGACCGGAGGAGGAAGGATATTATGTAAATTTGTCTGCGTGGTGCCCGGCTCATAAGACGGCGTCACGCGGTCGATGGGATGTGGATTACCGAGGAAGCCCCCAACGGTCTGGACCGGGGCGCGGTAGCCGCCTCCCGCCGCTTCGAAGGCACGGCGCTCGATGTCCCTCTGCCAGACCATGCCGCCGAGGATGCCGTCGCAGGGAAAATCCCCCGGGGAGACTGCCGCCAGCAGAGCGGCATTTGAATTAACATAATCTCTGCGATACGGACTTGCGCCGTTGACGCAGACCCGGCCCTCCTCGCTGGCGGCGGGTACCACCTCGCCGCCGGGACACATGCAGAAGGTGTAGCACCGCCGGCCGTTGGGCAGCTCCACCGCCAGAGAGTAGTCCGCCGGGGGCAGGGCGGGATGCCCCGCGAAGGCGCCGTACTGGGCGGCGTCGGTATCCGCCTGCAGATGCTCGATGCGAACACCCATGGCGAAGGGTTTGGGAGCCATGGGGATATTAAGTTTACATAATATTTCAAAGGTGTCCCGGGCGCTGTGTCCGCAGGCCAGGATGAGTCGGGAACAGGGGATGCGCTCCTGCTCCGTCATGGCGGCGGTGATATGTCCGCCCTCCCGCTCGATGCCCACGAGCTTCCGGGAAAAGCGAACCTCGCCGCCGAGGACTGTGATTCGTTCGCGTATCCCCGCGCAGACGCCGGGGAGAAGGTCCGTGCCGATGTGAGGCTTGGCTTCTGTAATTATGTCAACCGGTGCGCCGACCGATACAAGCTGTTCGAGCACCCATGGGATCCGCGGATTTTTGACGCCGGTGGTTAGCTTGCCGTCGGAAAACGCCCCGGCGCCGCCCTCGCCGAACTGGATGTTCGACTCCGGGTCCAGCACGCCGTGCTCTCGCATGGCGGAGACCTTTTTTGTCCGAGTCTCCACGTCCTCGCCGCGCTCCAGAATGACGGGCCGCAGACCCGCCATGGCGAGGCATAGGCCCGCGAACATCCCTGCCGGTCCGAAGCCCACGATCACAGGGCGTTCCTCCGGCATTCGCGCCGGTATCGGCACGGCGTAGCGATAGGTCGGCGTCGGCGCGGCATTCTTGCAGCGGATCAGCGCGGATGCCTCGTCCCGGACGGACACGTCCACGGTATACACGAAATGGACGTCGTTCTTCTTCCGGGCATCCACCGCCCGACGAGCGATCCGCAGCTCGCCCAGGGGCATCCGCAGGAGCTTTTCCGTCTTCTCCCGGAGCCTGTCCTCGCTCTCGTCCAGGCCGAGGGAAATGTTTCGCACGCGCAGCATCGTCAGTTCCACCCTGCGCTGTGTCCGGCCAGACGTCCGCTGGACCAGGCCCACTGGAGGTTGAACCCGCCGCAGTCGCCGTCCACATCCAGCACCTCGCCGCAGGCGTACAGCCCCGGCACGAGGCGGCTTTCCATGGTGGTGGGGTCGAACTGCGCGGTGTCCATGCCGCCCGCCGTGACCTGCGCCTCCGCGAACCCCAACGTCCCAAGGAGGGGCAGCTCGAAGCGCACGATCCGCGCCGCGATGCCCGCGAGCTGGGATTCCGTCAGGGACCAGAGGAAGGAATCGAGAGAAATACCCTCCCGGCGGAGGATGGTTCGGGCGATAGAGTTATGTAAACAACCACTGAGGATGTTTTCCGTTTTGTAATTGGGAAAATCCTCTTGTTTTTTGAATAGATAATTCATTATGTCAATCTCGCTCAGCTCCGGCAGGAGCCGCAGGACGAGGGTGCTTCCCTCCCCGCGGACGGAGGCTGCTCGGGAGATGTCGTACACCCCGGGGCCGGTAACCCCGTACTCCGTGAACTGGACCTCGCCGGAGGCCGTCGCGAGGACATTCCCGCCCTGCTCCAGCGTCAGCGCCGCCTGGGTCCGCACGCCCTTCATGGCCCGGGTCCAGGTGTTTTCGGTCTTGAGCTGGACGAGGGAGGGATGCAGCGCCGTGCGCCGGTGGCCGAGGGAGGCGAGAAGCTCGTAGCCGTCCTTCACGCCGCCCAGCTTCGCACCCGCCATGCCGCCGCAGGCGATGATGAGCCGGTCGCAGCGGATATTCTCCCCCTGATCGGCGGTCACGGTAAAGCCCGGTCCCTCCCGGCGGACGGATGCCGCGGTGAAGCCGGTGATCGTTTCCACACCCCGGGCCTCCATCGCCAGACGCAGGGTGTCCACCACGCTCCCGGCGGCGTCGGACAGGGGATAGACTCGCCCGGAGGGCTCTGTGCGGGTAATAAGGCCCATGGCGCGGAACCAGGCCAGGGTGTCTTCCGCATCATACCGGGACAGGGCGGGTTCGACGAAATCCCGATGCTCGCCGTGGTAGCGGGAGGGATCGGCGCCGGTGTTCGTGAGGTTGCAGCGGCCGTTGCCGGTGGCGAGGAGCTTTCGCCCGACACGGTTTTGCCGTTCCAGGAGGATCACATGGTTTTCCAGATTTTCCCGGGCGGTCAGCGCTGCCGCCATGCCGGAGGCTCCGCCGCCGAGGATGGCGATCGTATTCATGTGGGGGTTGATGTGATGCATGATACACTTCCTATAAAGTACGCCGCCGAGAGGATTCCCGGCGGCATGCGTTTATCGTTTGGGTTTTGCGCCGTAATAGGCGTCTATCTGCTGCTGTTCGTCGTTCACGAGCCAGCGGTTGAGGTATACCAGGCGGTCGTCGTAGTAGCCCACCCGCAGACGGTGGAAGAACTGGCGGTAGTCGTTCAGAAAATCCGCCCATTTCTCCGCGGTGACCATGCGCTGGGATTCCCGAAGGATGCGCTGCTGGGTAGGGGTAACGGCCATGTTCTTTCACCTCCGGCGATGGGTCTGCCCGATCATTATAGTACAGCGGACGCCGGACTGTCAAGCCGGGGTCAGAGCTGCAGCACCGCGCTCGCGATGGCGAAGTAGATGAGAAGACTCAGCGCGTCCACGATGGTGGTGATAAAGGGACTGGACATCACCGCCGGGTCGAGACCGAGCTTTTCCGCGAGCATCGGCAGGGTGCAGCCGATGAGCTTTGCCACGAGGACCACAAGGGCCATCGTGACGCACACGGTCAGCGCCACCCAGAAGGTCACGTCGTCGTTACCCAGCAGGAGGTGGTCGACGAGCATGATCTTTCCGAAGGCCACCACCGCGAGGGACACGCCGCAGAGAAACGCCACGCGGATCTCCTTCCAGATGACAGCGAGGAGGTCCTGGAATTCGACGTCCCCCAGAGACAGCGCACGGATGACGGTGACGGAGGCCTGGGAACCGGAGTTGCCGCCGGTGTCCATGAGCATGGGGATGAACAGGGTCAGCGCCGTGACCGCGGCCAGGTGGTCCTCGAAGTGGTTCAGGATCATGCCGGTGAAGGTGGCGCCGATCATGAGCAGCAGAAGCCAGGGGATACGCGCCTTCCAGAACTGGAACACACTGGTGCGGAGGTAGGGTTTGTCCACGGGCGTGACGCCGCCCATGATCTCGATGTCCTCCGTGGCCTCGTCCTCCATGACGTCCAGGGCGTCGTCGACGGTGATGATGCCGACGAGACGATTCTCCCCGTCCACCACCGGCAGGACCGTGAAGTTGTACTTCGCGATCATGGAGGTGGCCTCCTCCTGGTCGGTCAGGGTGGAGACGGAGATGACGTTGTCCTCCATGATGTCCCGGAGGATGGCGTCCTCCTCCGCGAGGAGGATGGAGCGGATGGATACGATGCCGCAGAGGTGCTTTCCCTCGTCGGTGACGTAGCAGGTGTTGATCGTCTCGGACTCGGAACCGTTGCGGCGGATGTTTTTGATGGCGTCCGCCACGGTCATGGTGGGCCGGAGCTCGATGTACTCCGTGGTCATGATGGACCCGGCGGAGTCCTCGGGGTATTTGAGGATGTCGTTTATGAGCTTGCGGGTCTCGGCGTCGGCCTGGCGCAGGATGCGCTTGACGACGTTTGCGGGCATTTCCTCCACGAGATCGACGGCGTCGTCCACGTAGAGCTCGTCCACGACCTCCTTGAGTTCGGAGTCGGAAAAGCCGCGGATCAGCAGCTCCTGCAGATCGGGTTCCAGCTCCGCGAAGGTTTCCGCCGCTACGTCCTTCGGCAGCAGGCGGAAGAGCAGGGGCAGCGTGCGTTCCTCCAGGTCCGAGAACAGCGCCGCGATGTCCGACGGGTTCATGGTCACGAGGAGGTCCCGCAGGGCGGGGTATTTTTTCTGGTGGGTAAGGGTCTCGATCGCTGTTTCCAGCGTCGCGTTGTGTTCAGCCATGGGTCATGCCTCCTTCATTCAAGTCGAGCTTGCGCTCGCGAGCCGAGATTTCGGCACTGCGGGTTTTGCCCGCACAGGCAGGAGCAGACACAAATCGGGGCCGAGGATCAGTGAGTTGCGCGGACGTCCATGGACGCCCGCCGTCTTCGGCCTATCTTTGTGCCGGTACTATCGCCTGCGTCCATCAGTCCACTTCCTTTCGTTTCAAAATATAGGGTTGGTATTACGACAGCAGCAGCGCTTGCAGCTCCGCCGCAGTGTCTGCGATGTAGTCCGCGCCGGCGGAGGCGAGCTCCTCCCGACCGCCGAAGCCCCAGGTCACGCCGACACAGGGGATGCCGTGCCGGTGTGCGCCCTCCACGTCGTGGGAGCGGTCACCGATCATCACGGCGGCGGTCATGTCCACATCGAAGGCGGCGCGGACCCGTTCGATGACGTCGTACTTGGTGTTGTCCTTCTCCGGGTCGCTGCCGGAGATCATGCGGAAATACGGCGCGAGGCCGAATTTTTCCGCGATGCGCACGGAATAGCCCGTGGGCTTCGTGGTGGCGACGTAGAGACTGCATCCGGCGCTCCGCAGGGCCTCCAGCAGGTCTAGGATGCCCGGATAGACGGAGTTTTCAAACAGGCCCTTCTCCCCGAAGTACTCCCGGTAGTCCTCGAGAAACCGGGCGGCGTCCTCGTGGGAGAAGCCCCAGAATTCCTCGAAGCTCCGGGGCATGGGCGGTCCGATGAACCGGAGATAGTCCTCGTTCTTCCCGGGGTCCAGACCCCATTTTTTTCGGGCGTAGACGATGGAGTTCGTGATGCCCGGGGCGGAGTCCGTGAGGGTGCCGTCCAGGTCAAAAAAGACGGAGCTCCAGCGCATTTACCGTTCCTCTCGGAAGTAGGAAAGCCCTAGGCTCGCGGGGGGCTGGGATTCCTTCGAGCGGCGCAGGCTCACGATGATGAGCACGGCGATGGTGACGAGGTAGGGGAGCATCTTGAAGATCTCCTGGCTGGAGCGGTTCAGGCCGCCGATGTAGAAGTACAGCCAGCTCAGCGCACCGAAGAGATACGACGCCCAAATGGCTCTCGCGGGCTTCCAGGTGGCGAAAATGACGAGGGCCACCGCCAGCCAGCCCAGGGCCTCCAGGGTGCCGTCCGTCGTCCAGGCGGCCTTCACGTAGTCCACGAAGTAGTACAGTCCGCCGAGGCCGGAGATGCACGCGCCGACGCAGGTGGCGACGTATTTGTATTTGGTGACGTTGATGCCCGCGGCGTCCGCGGTGGCGGGGCTCTCGCCCACGGCCCGCAGGTTCAGACCCACGCGGGTGCGGTTTAGGAACCACTGCATGAGGATGGCGAGGGCGATGGAGACATACACGAGCCAGCCCAGGGCGTAGAACACGGTGACGGTCTCGAGGCCCGGGATGACGGCCCGGAAGGCCTTGGAGGTCACAGCGAGGGACAGGGAGCCGACGCCGCCGTGCTGCTGCAGCAGGGCGCTGCCGTAGAAGTTCGCGAAGGCGCAGCCGAAGATGGTGAGGGTGAGGCCCGTGACGTTCTGATTGGCCCGGAGGGTGATGGTCAGGAAGGAGTACAGCAGTCCGCCGAGGCCGGAGAACACCAGCGCGCCCAGCAGAGCGCACAGGATGCACAGGATCGGCGCGGGCGTGATGCCCATGGCGCCGCAGTAGACGATTTCGTACGCGCGGGAGACGATGAACCCGCCCACCGCGCCGAGGCTCATGAGACCGGGAACGCCCAGGTTCAGGTTGCCGGATTTTTGGGTGAGGATCTCGCCCACGGCGCCGTAAAGGATGATCGTGCCGTAGACGATGGCCGACTGAAGCAGGGAGAGGAATTTCATTTCGCGGCCTCCTTTCCGTTTTTGGCGCCGCGGAAGCGGACGGAGTAGTTGATGAAAAATTCGCTGCCCAGGATGAAGAACAGGATGATGCCGGTGACGACATTCGAGGCGTAGTCGTTGAGGTTGAACTGGGAAGCGATCTGGATCGCGCCCTTCTGCAGGAAGATGATGAGGGCGGCGATGAGGATCATGACGAAGGAGTTGAACTGGGCGAGCCACGCCACGATGATGGCGGTGAAGCCCCGGCCGCCGGCCACCTCGGTGGAGATGGTGTGAGCAGCGCCGGCGACGTTAATGAAGCCCGCCACGCCGCAGATCGCGCCGGAGATGGCCATGGTGCGGATGATGACCTTCTTCACGGAGATGCCCGCGTACCGGGCGGTATTCTCGCTCTCGCCCACGACGGCGATCTCGTAGCCCTGCTTGGAGCTGCGCAGATAGATGAACATGCCCACCGCCAGGGCCAGCACGATGATGACGTTCAGGAGGTACTGCTGTCCCGCGATGGCCGGGAACCAGCCTGCCTGGGTGTTGAGGTTGATGACGCCCACGGCGTTGGACCCCGGAGGACTCTCCCACTTGGAGACGAGGAAGTTCGTCAACTGGATGGCGATGTAGTTCATCATCAGCGTGAAGAGAGTCTCGTTGGTGTTCCAGTGGGCCTTGAAGACGGCGGGGATGAGGCCCCAGACCGCGCCGGCGATGCAGCTGACGACGAACATGATGACGAGCATGAGCCACGTCGGCATGGTGCTGCCGCAGTAGATCATGACGGCGGCGGTGGCGCAGCCGCCCACGAGGATCTGGCCTTCCGC
The DNA here is from genome assembly GCA_964401725.1 of uncultured Oscillospiraceae bacterium. Taxonomy (GTDB): domain Bacteria; phylum Bacillota; class Clostridia; order Oscillospirales; family Oscillospiraceae; genus CAJOIG01. Next base: position 2,897 of record CAYNZM010000004.1, on the reverse strand, counting down.
GCCGATGTTCCAGAAGCGCATCTTGAACGCCGGCGCGAGGCCGATGCCAATGCACAGAAGGAGCATGGTGTCGCGGACAGTGACCCAGGAGCGCTTCGACGTGCCGAACGCGCCGTTCCACATGGCGCCGTAGACCTGCACGGGGTTGAGCTTCGAGATGCTGTAGATGAACAGCGCACTGACGATGAGAGCGAGGACGACGCTGGCGATGCGGATGAGCCAGTTCTGCCACCAGACAAGGCCGTCGCGCTTGGCGATATGGACAAGGGGTTCATGGGAGCGGTTCATGCCTGCGCCTCCTTTCCTTCGGTTCCGCGGAGGGAGGTCATGAGGAAACCGACCTCCTCCTTCGTGGTGGTGCGTCCGTCCACGATGTCGCTGATCCTGCCGCCGCAGAGGACCGCGATGCGGTCACAGAGCTCTAGGAGCACGTCCAGGTCCTCACCGACATAGATGACGGCGACGCCCTTCTGCTTCTGCTCGTTCAGCAGGCGGTAGATGGTGTAGGAGGTGTTGATGTCGAGACCGCGCACGGCGTAGGCGCTCATGAGGACGGTGGGGGACATGGAAATCTCCCGGCCGACGAGGACCTTCTGCACGTTGCCGCCGGAGAGACGGCGCACGGGGGTCTCAATGCTGGGGGTGACCACCTCCAGCTCTTTCACGATCTCCGCGGCGAGGTCGTGAGGCGGCCTGCGGTCGGCGAAAATGCCGTGGCCGGAGCGGTAGCTCTTGAGCATCATGTTGTCCGTGAGGTCCATGCTGCCCACAAGGCCCATGCCCAGGCGGTCCTCCGGCACGAAAGCGAGCTTCACGCCCTTGTCGGAGATGGCCCGGGGATTGAGTCCGACAAGCTCCTCGCCGTCGCCGTCTTCCTCCCCCTCGGGGAAGAAACGTACGCTGGAGCCCTCCTCCGTGGGCTGCAGACCAGCGATGGCCTCCAGCAGCTCCTTCTGGCCGCAGCCGGAGATGCCCGCGATGCCCAGAATCTCGCCGCCGAAGACGTCGAGGTTTATGTCGTCGAGGCGGGTGATGCCGTCCTGGTCCTTCACTGTCAAACCGCGGATGCGCAGGCGTTCCACGGTGTTTTTCGGCTCGGGACGGTCGATGTTCAGCGCCACGGCCCGGCCCACCATCATGTCCGTCAGCTTCTGGGTGTCGGCCTCGGCGGTCAGCATGTCGCCGATGTACTCGCCCTTGCGGAGGACAGCCACCCGGTCGGAAATCTCCAGGACCTCGTGGAGTTTGTGAGTGATGATGATGATGCTCTTGCCGTCGGCCTTCATGTTCCGCATGACGGCGAAGAGACGGTCCGTCTCCTGCGGCGTCAGCACGGCGGTGGGCTCGTCCAGGATGAGGACGTTCGCGCCGCGGTAAAGGGTCTTTACGATCTCCAGGGTCTGTTTCTCGGAGACGGACATGTCGTATACTTTTTTATTCGGGTCCACGACGAAGCCGTAGCGGTCGCAGATCTCCTGGATTTTCGCGGCGATGGCCTTCCGGTCCACGACGGCCTTGCCGGGCAGGCCGAGCTCGATGTTCTCCGCGGCGGTCAGGACGTTTACCAGCTTGAAGTGCTGGTGGACCATGCCGATGCCCAGCTCAAAAGCGTCGTGGGGGGAGGCGATGGTGACTTCCTCTCCGTCCACGAAGATTTGTCCGCTGTCCGGGAAGTAGATGCCGGAGAGCATGTTCATGAGCGTGGTCTTGCCGCTGCCGTTTTCACCGAGGAGGGACAAAATCTCGCCTTTTTTGAGGTCCAGATGGACTTTGTTGTTGGCGACGACCTTGGTGCCGAAGGTCTTGGTGATGTTGACCATCCGGACGGCAAATTCCTCTGCCAAGTGGATCACCCCTTTATATTGAGAATGATGGACTCGCGTAAAAAACAGTCTTACGCTTTATTATACCACATAAAATACTACCTGTAAAAAAACAATTCGGAAACAAAAAAGGAAGCCGCCGAAGCGGCTTCCAGGAGAAGCGATGGGATCAGTTGAGCAGAGTGATGCCGTCGATGTTCATCGCGAAATACGGAGCGGAGATGAACTCGGACTCGTGGAAGATGCCGTCCACGATGGCCTCGCCGGAGTCGGGAACGAAGTCGCCGTCCGTATCCTGCCAGGCGTAGGAGGTGGGATGCTCGCCGTTCACGGTGAAGGTGGAGCAGTCGAAGACCTGCAGAGAGCCGTCCGCGATGGCAGCCTCGACCTCAGCGACCTTCTCCGCGGTGCCGTCCGCGCAGGAAGCGCCGAGAGCGGAGATCATGACGCCGCCGTCCGCGTAGCCGATGGAGTAGTCGGTGGGGATGGCCTCGCCATTGATGACGCACTCAAAGGCGAACTTGTAGAAGGCGGACCAGTTGTTCTGGGCGGAGGTCAGGCAGGCGTCGGGGGAGACGTTCAGCATGTCCACGTTGTAGCCGACGGCGTAGCAGACGGTGCCCTTCTCCCACTCGGCCTGGGCGGTGGTGGGCATGCCCTGGGAGTCGGCGTGCTGGCTGACGATCACGCAGCCGCTGTCGATGAGGGCTTTGCCGGCCTGCTGCTCGGCGGCAGCGTCGGCCCAGGAGTTGGTGAAGGTCACATCCATGGCGATGACGTCGCCGACGATGTACTTGACGCCCAGGAAGAAGGCGGTGTAGCCGGAGATGACCTCCGCGTAGGGGAAGGCGCCGACGTAGCCGATCTTGATCATGCCGTCCGCGTCATAGTTGGCGTCGGTCAGCTCGCCGTTGTCGATGAGCTCCTGGAGCTTCATGCCGGCGACGACGCCGGAGACGAAGCGGGATTCAAAGGTGTGGGGGAACATGTTGTGGAAGTTGGCAAGTCCGCTGGCGGCAGCGTTGTCGCCGGTCATGGAGATGAACTCGATCTCGGGGTACTCGATGGCCGCCT
>CAYNZM010000003.1:0-50077 GCA_964401725.1 uncultured Oscillospiraceae bacterium | reverse complement strand
GGCAAGGATAACGGGTAACGCCCGCCGATGGCGACATCAGGACAAGTGCAACAGAAACAGACCGCCGCGTATTAGCGCGGTAAGGGTGGAAAGGCGGTGTAAGAGACCACCCGACGGACTGGCGACAGCCCGCCGCTGTAAACTCTATCCGGAGCAACACCGTGGAGGGGAACCATGACCTGCCCGGTCTCCCCGAGGAGGTGGCTGGAGCGTGCCGGCAACGGTACGCCTAGATAGATGGCCGTTTTCAACAGGACCCGGCTTACAGGGAAACTCGCACAAAAGAGACAGGAGTCGTTTCCTGTCTCTTTTTATATCGAGTTGTAGTTATTCGTTTCTTGTTTCTTACTAGATATAGTATTATAATTAAAGCGTACTGGAGGTACAGGCACGATGTCTTTGAAAGAATACTTATCCTCCCTCGCCGGCAGGACCATCACCGTCGTCGGCGCAGGGATCTCCAATCGACCGCTGATCCGTCTGCTGGCGGAGGCGGGACTTCCCGTGACGGTGTGCGACCGTTCCGGTCCGGAGGCTCTTGGCGCATTTTACGACGAATGCTCCGCCATGGGCGTGGAATTTCGTCTGGGTGACAGGTACCTTGACGACCTCGGCGGGGATGTGATCTTCCGCACGCCGGGAATGCACCCCTTCCAGCCGGCTCTGCGGACCGCGGCGGAGCGGGGCAGCCTCATTACCAGCGAGATGGAGGTCTTTTTCCAGCTCTGTCCCTGCCGCGTTTTTGCGGTGACGGGCTCGGACGGGAAGACCACCACCACCACCCTTGTCGCAGAGCTTTTGAAGGCCGCGGGATACACCGTCTGGCTCGGTGGGAACATCGGGCATCCGCTGCTGGCGGAGGTAGACAGGCTTGCCCCGGAGGATGCCGCCGTGCTGGAGCTGAGCTCCTTTCAGCTCCACAGCATGACCTGCGCGCCGGACGTGGCTGTCATCACGAATATCTCCCCGAACCACCTGGATGTCCACCCGGATTATGCCGACTACATTACCGCGAAGCAGCAGGTTTACCGGCATCAACACCCGGACGCGAGACTCGTTCTGAACGCCGACAGCGACGTGACCGCCGCCTTCGCCAAGGATGCGCCGGGTAAGGTCCGCTGGTTCAGCCGCCGGCATCCGGTGGAGGTCGGTGCGTATCGCCGAGCGGATGGGATGCTCTGCCTCGCCGAAGCCGACGGGGAAACGTCCGTTGTTCCCGGCGGGGACATGCTCATCCCCGGGGAGCACAACGTGGAAAACATGCTTGCCGCCTTCGCCGCGGTGGAGGGGTATGTCACGCCGGAGGTCATGGCTTCCGTGGCCCGGAGCTTCACGGGCGTCGCGCATCGCCTTGAAAAAATCCGTATCCTGCGGGGGGTGACGTTTATCAACGACTCCATTGCCTCCAGTCCGAACCGCACCATTGCGGGTCTTGCCTGTTTCCCGGAGAAGGTCATCCTCATCGCCGGCGGCAAGGACAAGGGCATCGCCTACGACGCCATAGGACCGTCGATCTGTGAGCATGTGAAAAGGCTCTACCTCACCGGCATGACCGCCCAGGCCATCGAGGACGCCGTGCGAAAATCTCCGGCCTATGTGCCGGGACAGCCGGAGATATACCGCGTGGAGGGCTTCGACGACGCCATTCGTGCCGCGGCAGCCTCGGCGGAGGAGGGGGATGTGGTTCTGCTATCCCCGGCCAGCACGTCCTTTGACCGCTTCAAAAATTTTGAGGAACGGGGCAGCCGCTTCCGTTCCGTTGTGGAGGCTTTGGAATAACGCCATGGAACTTACTCAGCTTACGAAAGAACTCTGCGCTCTGGCCGGACCTTCCGGCTTCGAGTCCCCGGTCTGCGCGTATCTTGCGGACTACGTTCGTCCCTTTGCGGACGAAGTAAAGGTAGACCCAATGGGAACGCTTCTCGCCCGGCGGAGCTGCGGAAAGCCCAATGCCAAGACCCTTCTTCTGGACGCCCACATGGACGAGATCGGCTTCATCGTCACGGCGGCGGAGAACGGATTTCTGCGTTTTGCCTCCCTCGGCGGCCTCGATCCCCGGGTGCTTCCGGCGATGGAGGTCCGTGTCCTCGCACCCGAGGGACCGATCTTCGGCGTTATCGACACCATGCCGCCTCACGTCCTCAAGGCGGAGGACATGGAAAAGGCTACGGAGATCAAGGACCTCTGCATCGACGTCGGCCTCACGCAGGAGGAGGCGGAAAAACGCATCCCCGCCGGTACTCCGGCGGTGTCCGCCTCGGCCTGCGAGGACTTTGGCGACGGTCTTCTCTGCGGAAAATCCCTGGACGACCGCTCCTGTGCCGCCATCCTCGTGAAGGTGTTCGAGGACCTGGCGGATAAGGAACTGAACGTGGACCTCACCCTTATGGTCAGCACCCAGGAGGAGGTTGGCGGACGCGGCGCCGTCACCGGCGCGTGGAACTCCGTCCCGGATTACGCCATCGTGTCGGACGTGACCTTCGCCAAATCCACCGACGGCAGGAGCGTTATCCCGGACGTCGGCAAAGGCGCGGCGGTGGGCGTGGGACCCAACATGAACGCCGCGTTTACCAGGGACATGCTTCGTTTCGCGGAGGAGCAGGACATCCCCCACGTCATCGAAGTCTGCCCCGGACGCAGCGGAACGAACGCGGAGGAGATTCAAGTCTCCCGCTGCGGCGTCGCCACGGCGCTGGTGTCCCTGCCTCTGCGGTATATGCACACCCCGACGGAGGTCGTCTCCTGCGAGGATATGGAATGCGTGCGGCGGCTCATCGCGGGCTGCGTCGCGTCGATGGAGGGATGAACATGCTGGACACACTCGAAACTCTGTGCTGCCTTTCCGGCGTCTCCGGGAACGAAACCGAGGTCCGGGACTATATTCTGGAGCGCGTGATGCCCTTCGCGGACGAGATACGCACCGACGCCATGGGAAACCTCATGGTCTATAAAAAGGGCAGGGTCACGCCCTCCCGCCGGATCATGCTGGCGGCGCATATGGACGAGGTCGGCCTCATTGTGACGGACATCACGGACGACGGTTTTCTGAAATTCTCCACTGCCGGCGGCATCGACCGACGCATCCTGCCCGGTAAGCGGGTGTATGTCGGAGATGATCGCATCCTCGGCGTCATCGGCGGCAAGGCCATCCACCTCACCAAAGGCGACGAGGAGCGCAAGCTGCCGGAGATTTCCTCCATGACCATCGACATCGGCGCGAAGGACCGGGATGACGCCGCCAATCGTGTGAAACTCGGGGATACCGTGGGCTTTGACGACAGCGTCATCCGCTTTGGCAACGGATTTTTGAAGGCCAAGGCCATCGACGACCGGGTGGGCTGCGCGACCATGGTGGAGCTCATAGAAAGCCAGATGCCCTGTGACTGCTGGTTTGCTTTCACGGTGCAGGAGGAGGTAGGCTGCCGCGGTGCTGCCGCCGCTGCCCGCAGCATCCAGCCGGAGGCCGCCCTGATCCTCGAGGGGACCACCGCCGCGGACCTTCCCGGCGTGGAGGGCGCGGACCGGGTCTGCCGCCTCGGAAATGGCGTAGTGATCCCCTTCATGGACCGCAGCACCATCTATGACCGGGAGCTTTACGCTATGCTTTCTCGTCTCGCGGACGAAAACGGTATCCCCTGGCAGACCAAGACCCGGGTCGCCGGCGGGACCGACGCTTCCGTCATTCAGCGCAGCATGGGCGGCGTACGGACTGCGGCCGTCTCCGTTCCTATCCGCAATATCCACTCCCCGGCCAGTATCGCAAAGCAGAGCGAGTGCGAGGATCAGCTTCGCCTCGCAAGACTGTTCCTGGAGGAAATAGCCCGAATGAACGCATAACATACTATCCCCGCGCATAGCCTGCATCCGAGGGGGTGGTGCTGTGCCGAGGCATCGGGGAGACAAGGCCCTCCGCGCGAGGCGCGTGTTCGGACTGCTTCTTGCGGCAATGGTGCTCGCGGGTATCGCCGCCGGGACGCTGGCATTCCGAAGTCTGGTGACGGAGCTTGCCGTCTCCAACGCTCAGGACGCCGTGGTGGTGGCGGTGAATGCCATCGTGAAGGACATCATGACGGACGAAGATTTTGACGCCGGGAGCTTGGTGCGTCTCGAGCGAAACGCCGATGGCAGCGTCGCCGCCGTCAGCACGAACATCGCCGCGGTGAATACCCTTGCGGCGCAGGTGCTGGAACGGGCCGTGGCCCAGACGGAGGATCAGTTCATCACTGTCTCCATCCCTCTGGGAACCCTGTCCGGCAGCACGATCCTCGCCGGAAAAGGTCCCAAGATCCCGGTGCAGGTGCTGATGCTCTCCTCCAGCGTCGCGGGATTTCGCAGCGAGATGAACACCGCGGGCATCAACCAGACCCGTCACCAGATATTGCTGGATTTGAACGTGGCAGTATCGCTGCTCATGCCCTGGCGGACCATCGGGACCTCGGTGGACACGGAGATCCTCGTCTCCGAGACCGTCATCGTCGGGGCCGTGCCGGAGAGCTACTGGAACTGGTCCAACGCAAACACAGGAGAATGACTATGGAACACACGATCGAAACCTATAACGCGCTGGTGGAGCGGCTTCTGGCCCTTTCCGTCGCGTACTACGACAACGACGCTCCGCTGGTGTCGGACTTTGAGTATGACCGCATGAACAACGAGCTCAAGCGCATGGAAGCGGAGCATCCCGAGTGGATACGCCCGGACTCGCCGACACAGCACGTGGGCGGGCATGTGAGCGAGGCGTTTTCCCCGGTGCAGCACGAGGTCCCGCTGGAGAGCCTCGCGGACGTGTTCTCCTTCGAGGAGGTAGCGGCCTTCGTGGAGCGCATGGACGAAGCCGTCTCCGAGCCCCACGACTACGTCACGGAGCCGAAGATCGACGGTCTTTCCGTGGCGGTGGAATACCGCAATGGACAGTTTTACCGCGGCGCCACCCGGGGCAACGGCGAGGTAGGGGAGGACGTCACCGAAAACCTCCGCACCATCCGCAGCCTGCCGAAAACACTGAAAAACGCCCCGGAACGCCTCATCGTCCGCGGCGAGGTATATATGTCCCACGACGTATTCGCGGAGATCAACGCCCAGCGGGAGATCACCGGGGAACAGCCTCTCGCAAACCCCAGAAACGCCGCCGCGGGCAGCCTGCGCCAGCAGGACCCGGCCGTATGCGCCAAACGCAGGCTGGATGTGGTCTTCTTCAATATCCAGCTCTCCGAGGGCCGGAGCTTCACGAGGCATTTCGAGACTCTGGACGCCATGGAAGCCATGGGTCTTCCCGTGGTGCCTCACACCTTGTGCCGGACGCCGCGGGAGTGTACGGATACCATCGACCGCATCGGCGAGGGTCGGGAGGGCTACGCCTACGACATCGACGGCGCGGTGGTGAAGCTAAACTCCCTCGCCCAGCGGGAGACCCTGGGCAGCACGGCAAAATACCCCCGCTGGGCCGTGGCCTACAAATATCCTCCGGAGAAGAAGCCCAGCCGGGTGGCGGACATTCTCGTGCAGGTGGGGCGGACCGGCGTCCTGACGCCCAAGGCCGTCATCGAGCCCATCCGCCTTGCCGGGACGACCGTCACGAACGCCACGCTGCACAACCAGGACTTTATCGAAAACCTCGGAGTAAATATCGGCGATACCGTCCTCGTCCAGAAGGCGGGGGAGATCATCCCGGAGGTCCTGGAGGTCGTGAAAAAGAACAGCGAGGGATTTTTCCGTCTGCCCTCTTTTTGCCCTGCCTGCGGCGCACCTGTGGAGCGGGACGCGGACGGCGCAGCCATTCGCTGCACCGGTGCGGAATGCCCCGCCCAGCGTCTTAGGAACATCGTCCACTTTGCCTCCAAGGAGGCTATGGACATAGACGGCCTCGGTCCCGCGGCGGTCCAGGCGCTGGACAAGCTGGGCCTTCTGAAAACCCCCGCGGAGCTGTATTCCCTGGATGCACAGTCCGTCGCCCAGGCGGAGCGCATGGGGAAAAAATCCGCCGAAAACCTCATCGCTGCCATTGACGGCAGCAAAGCTCAGGGGCTTGCCCGGCTTCTGTGTGCCTTCGGCATCCGGCAGGTGGGGTCGAAGGCTGCGAAGGTCCTCGCCCGGCGGTACGCGAATTTGGACGACCTCATGGCCGCCACGGAGGAGGAGCTCACCTCCATCGACGACATCGGTCCCGTCACCGCCCGGTATATCGTGGAATGGCTGCAGAGTGAGCAGAGCCGCCACCAGATCGAGCTTCTCCGCGCGGCGGGCGTCTCCTTTGGGAGCCGGGAGGAGGTGTCGGATGCCCGCTTCGCCGGAAAGACCTTCGTCCTCACGGGTACGCTGGAGAGCTTCACTCGCGCGGAGGCCGAGGAACTCATCGAGCGCTTCGGGGGAAAGGCATCGGGCTCCGTGTCAAAGAAGACGAGCTACGTCCTCGCCGGCGCGAATCCCGGCTCCAAGCTCACCAAGGCCGAAACACTCGGTATCCCCATCCTCTCCGAAAATGATTTCCGCTCCATGACAGCGGAATGATCAAAGCATCAAAAAACCTGCGGCGTATATTTGCCGCAGGCTTTTCTGTTACCGGTCGAACGCCGGATTGACGGCGTAGACGTTCCTCTGATCCATCCGGTCCGTCGCCAGCCGCAAAGCCTCGCCGAAGCGCTGGAAGTGCACGACCTCGCGCTCACGCAGGAAGCGGATTACATCGATGACGTCCGGGTCGTCAGCCAGACGAAGGATGTTGTCATAGGTCACGCGGGCTTTCTGCTCCGCGCCCATATCCTCCGTGAGATCGGCGATCACGTCGCCTTTGACGGCGATGGTTGCCGCGTTCCACGGCCATCCGGCTGCGGCCTGGAGATAGACGCCAGCGGTGTGATCGACGAAATAATCCTCCATGCCCGCGGCCTTGACCTCCTCGACGGTCATGTTCCTCGTGAGCTGATGAACGATCGCCGCGACCATCTCAAGGTGGCCAAGCTCCTCGGTGCCGATGTCCGTTAGGATTGTTTTCAGCTCCGGATAGGGCATCGAATAGCGCTGACTGAGATAGCGCATGGACGCGCCGAGTTCGCCATCGGGACCTCCGTACTGACTGATTATAAACTTCGCCAGCCGAGGGTTCGGATTTTTGATCCTTACAGGATACTGCAGTTTCTTTTCATATATGAACATCAGCCGTTCCCTCCATTGGCGAGATACTCCCACGGCCAGGGTTCATCGGGCCATACCCAGCCGTCGAACATCGCGGTTTGGGCGCGTGTGAGCGGACCGTACTGTTTGGCGTAGCGGCTGCGGCCTTCCTCCGCCAGCTCCTTAAAGCATTTCCAGGTCTCGAACGCCTCCTTGTCGTCCGCATGGGTATCGAGGTAGAGCGCAAGCTCCTGCGTGACGAAATCCAGCGCCATGAGCTCAAACAGCGGCACATTCTCCAATGTTCCCGCCGCGACGTAATCCATAAAGGGAAGGTCCAAGCCGGGAAACAGCGTTCCTTTAACAAGGGCCTCCTCCTTGTCATAGGCAGGAGTGGAGCCCTTCTGCATTGGGATCGTGCCGACCGCCAGCGGGGCGCAGGACGGCAGCGGTCCTTCTTTATAGTTGCATTGATCTTTGCTTGCCAAAAGAAAATCCCCCTTTGCATGCCATTCTATGCAAAAGGGGATTTGGGTTGTTACGGCAGCTTACGCCTTGATCTTCCGAAGGTGCGCGTAGCGGGGCAGGGAGAGGGCCGACGGCCGCTCCGGAGTGCCCTGGATGAGGGGGAGGACGTAGTCGATGAAATCATCGGTGACGAAGTTGCCCTCGGGAGTGATCCACTCCAGGGGGACCTTCTTCTCGGCATTCGCCACGGCGGTGAGGGGGATGAGCTTTGTCTTGCACATATAGTCGCCGCCTACGTTACAGCGCTCGAAGGCGACCATCTTGCCGGTCTCACCGGCGACGGCGCTCTGGACGGCGACCCGTCCGGCAAGCTCCGCTTCCTCCACGTCCACCCGGGAGGCCAGGTGCGCACCGCAGCGCTGCAGGAGGCTCAGCTCGATGGCGCGGGTCTTGACGTTCAGCTTGGCCTTGACCATGTCCGCCAGCCGGGAAGCAAGACCGCCAAGCTGGGCATGACCGAAGCCGTCCGTGGCGCTGGCCTTGGCCTCGGATACAAAGGTCCCATCCGCAAAATGCACACCCTCGGAAACTGCCACAAGGCAGTTGCCCTTGGCCTTATAGACCTTCTCCACGTCCGCGAGGAACTTATCCATGTCGAAGTCAAGCTCCGGCAGATAGACGAGATCGGGACCCGCGCCGAAGCGGGAGCCGATGGCGGCGGAGGCGGCGAGCCAGCCGGCATGACGGCCCATGATCTCCATGATCGTCACCTGACCGGTGGGGTAGACGCGGCTGTCGCAGGAGACCTCCATGCAGCTTGTGGCGATGTACTTCGCGGCGGAGGCAAAACCCGGGCAGTGGTCCGTCTCGATGAGGTCGTTGTCGATGGTCTTGGGGATGCCCATGACGCGGCACTCCCAGCCGGATTTTTCCATGAAGCGGCTGATCTTGTCGCAGGTGTCCATGGAATCGTTTCCGCCGTTGTAGAAGAAGTAACGGACGTTGTGTTTCTTGAAGACCTCCAGGATGGTTTTGTAATCGGTATCGTCCACCTCGGGGTCCGCGAGCTTGTAGCGGCAGGAGCCCAACTCCGAGGACGGGGTGTTCCTGAGAAGCTCCAGCTCGAAGGGGTCTTCGAGGCCCATGTCGTACAGGGTGTCGCTCAAAACGCCGGTGATGCCGTGGTCCGCGCCCAGGACCTGGGTGATCTCCTCCGCGGCGAGGGCGGCGGCGATGGCGCCGTAGGCGCTGGCGTTGATGACGGAGGTGGGACCGCCGGACTGACCGATGATGCATGCGCCGATGAGTTTATCTGACATTGTTATTTTTCCTCCAAATTGCGTGTTTCGGTTGATTATAGCACGGATCGGTCACAAAGAAAAGAGTTCCGCAAAAAATTATGCTTGATTTCCCATGGGTAGCGTGGATATGTATTATTTAGTTGACTTTTCCCTCGGGGCATGGTACGATTTTCATGCATTCTGACGGGTCATCCCCGGAAGATTTCATTTCAACAACGCAGGCTTTGACGGCAAGGTGATCCAAGCGGGAACAGCTTCGTGACATATGGGACTCGCCCTGTCTGTCTTGCTGCCGTCGGAGTAAGACAGCTTTTCTTTTTTGGAGGACAATCCATGCTCAAGATCGCGATCTACGGGAAGGGCGGCATCGGAAAATCCACAATTACCTCAAACCTCGCCGCGGCCTTCGCGGTGCAGGGTCGCCGGGTCATCCAGATCGGATGCGACCCGAAGGCGGACTCCACGATCAACCTTCTCGGCGGAGAGCTCTTGGAACCCGTGATGAACTTCATGCGGGAGCGCGACAGGGACCCAGAGACCCTGGACGAGATCGCCCGGGAGGGCTTCGGCGGGGTGCTGTGCATCGAGACGGGGGGACCCACGCCCGGCCTCGGCTGTGCCGGACGGGGCATCATCGCCACGTTCAATCTCCTGGAGGACCTGCGGCTGTTCGAGACGTGGAAGCCGGACGTTGTGCTGTACGACGTCCTGGGCGACGTTGTCTGCGGCGGATTTGCCGCGCCCATCCGGGAGGGCTATGCCGAAAAGGTCCTCATCGTGACCTCCGGCGAGAAAATGGCTCTGTATGCCGCGGGAAATATCCACACCGCGGTGCAGAACTTTGAGGATCGGGGCTATGCCGGCGTGGCGGGCGTCGTCCTGAACCACCGCAACGTGGAACGGGAAAACGAAAAAGTCGCCGCATTTGCCCGGGAACATAGCCTTTCCATCGTGGCGGAAATTCCCCGGAGCGACGACATCATCCGCTTTGAGGACATGGGCAGGACCGTGATCGAGGGCGACCGGACTCTGGAGGTCAGCCAGCGCTTCCTGGACCTTGCCGCGAGACTGTGGGCGGGAGAAGTATGAAAAAACAGGCGGTTTTTTATACGGCATCGGAGCTTGCGGCCCGGGGTATGGACGATCTCCCGGACGAACTTGTTTCCAGCCGTCACCTCATCTATAGCTCTCCCGCGACCCTGGCGTTCAACTCCCCCGGTGCGGAGGGCTTCGGTGTGAAACGGGCGGGTCTTGCGATCCCCGGTTCCATCATGCTCCTTGTGGCTCCGGGCTGCTGCGGACGGAACACCTCCCTCGTCAGCACGCTCCCGGCCTACCGGGACCGATTTTACTACCTCAACATGGATGAAACGGACATCGTCACCGGGCGGCACCTGAAAAAGATCCCTGCCGCCGTGACGGAGATCGTCAGCATCCGCCGGGAGCGACCTTCCCTCGTGATGATCTGCATCACCTGCGTAGATGCCCTGCTGGGCACGGATATGGAGCGTGTGTGCCGCAGAGCGGAGGAGGAAGCGGGACTTCCGGTGCGTCCGTGCTATATGTATGCCCTGACGCGGGAGGGACGGCGTCCGCCCATGGTCCACGTCCGGCAGAGCCTTTATTCCCTCCTGGAGCCGCGAAAAAAACGGGGAAGCTCCGTGAACATCCTGGGTTTTTTCGCGCCGCTGTCGGAGGACTGTGAGCTGTACGACTATCTGCGGAGCGTCGGCGTAAAGACCATCCGGGAGGTCTCCCGCTGCCAAGATTTTGAGGAATTTCAGCGCATGGCGGAGGCAAATTTCAACCTTGTCCTCCATCCCGAGGCGCGGTTTGCCGCGGCGGATATGCAGGAGAAGCTCGGGATCCCCTCGGTGGAGCTTACGCGCCTGTATCAGCTCGATCGCATCCGTCGACAGTATGCGGCCTTGGGTCAGGTCCTAGGAACGGCATTTGACGATGAGGAAGATTATGCCGCGGCGGAAGCTGCGGTGGACGCTTTCCACGCGAAATTTCCCGGCGCGGTGTTTTCTGTGGGGGAGTGCGTGAACGGCGACGCCTTTGAGCTGGCCCTGGCCCTGAGGCGGTACGGCTTCCGGGTGGCGGAGGTGTTCGGCACCGTGCAGAGCGAAAACTTCGTTTTCCTGCGTCGCCTGGCGGAGGAAAGCCCGGATACCCGGGTGTATTCCAACACGGAACCCACGATGCTGTGCTACGACTCCGCGGAATGCTCCGTGGACATCGCCGTCGGCAAGGACGCGGGCTGGTATCACCCGGAGGCGGTGTGCCTGCCCTGGAATTCCGACGTGCAGCCCTTCGGCTATGCCGGGGTCCGGCGGCTGTTTGAAGCGCTGGCCCGGGCGATGGAAGAAAAGGAGGCCCAGGCATGAGAGGCCTTCGGAAATATCTCACGCCCTTTGCGCCGGATTCGTCCGGGGCGGTGTCGGTCCTGTACGAACTGGGCGGTCTCACTGTCGTGTGCGACGCCGGCGGCTGCACGGGGAATATCTGCGGTTTCGATGAACCTCGCTGGCAGAAGCAGCGCAGCGCGATCTTCAGTGCCGGACTGCGGGATATGGACGCGATCCTCGGACGGGACGACAAGCTCGTCGGTGAGCTGGCAGACGCGGCGGAAAAGCTCGACGCGGCCTTTGCGGCCATCGTGGGAACGCCGGTCCCCTCCGTGATCGGCACGGACTACCTGGCGCTTCGACGCATGGCGGAAAAGCGCGTCGGTATCCCGGTGCTCACGGTGGACACCACGGGCATGGAGCTCTATGACCGCGGCGCGGAAAAGGCGTATCTTGCGCTGTTTGACCGCTTCGCCGCGGAGGCATGTCCCGTGCGGCCCGGTCGCATCGGCGTGATCGGCGCGAACCCCCTGGACATGAGCGACGTGTCCTACGCGGATAAACTGAAAGAGGTCCTTCCCGGCGCGGTGTGCTATGGCATGGGCTCGACGCTGGAGGATGTGAAGCTCGCCTCCGCCGCAGAGAAAAACCTTGTCTGCGCACCCTCCGGAATCCCGGCGGCAATGCTCCTGAAAAAGCGCTTCGGCACGCCGTTTGAGGTGCTCGATCCGCTGGCGGCGGGGTATGTGCCGGGGTTCTCTCCGGCGGGAAAGCGCATCCTCATCGTGGACCAGCAAATCAGCGCCAATTCTCTGCGGGACAGCCTCCTTGCGAGGAGCGCAGCTTCCGTGGAGTGCGCCACGTGGTTCGCCCTGCGTCGGGAGTACGCCCGGAAGGGAGATATACAGCTTCGTGAGGAGGATGATTTCGCGGAACTCGTCACCCGGGGCGGCTTTGATGCCATCGTTTGCGACCCCGCGCTGTTTCCCATCGTGCCGGCGTTTTCCGGGGAATTGGTTACGCTTCCCCAGTTTCCTGTGTCCGGCTTGCTGAGAGGCGGGAAGACCCTATGAGCGGCGTTGTGACGAGCCGCATCCGCGTATACGGCATCGTGCAGGGCGTAGGTTTCCGCCCGACGGTCAGCCGCCATGCCATGACTGCGGGCATCCGCGGCACGGTCTGCAACAAGGGACCGTACGTGGAGATATTCGCCCAGGGATCGACGACGCAGATCGACGAATTCCTGCGGCTTCTGAACACCCAGCCGCCGCGCCGGGCCGCCATCTTAAAAATCGACGTAAAGCCGGTGGCGGATGCTGCCGTATACCCAGACTTTTCCATTGTGGAGAGCGAAAAGACGAAGGGGGAAATCTTCATTTCCCCGGACATCGCCATCTGCGACGAATGCAGGCGGGAGATGTATGATCCTGCGAATCGGCGGTATCTGCATCCCTTCATCAACTGCACCTGCTGCGGTCCGCGGCTTACGATCCTGGACGCCCTGCCCTACGACCGGGAGCGGACCAGCATGAAAGTCTTTCCCATGTGCCCGACCTGCGCGGAGGAGTATGTTTCTCCCTCCTCCCGGCGGTATGACGCCCAGCCCGTCTGCTGCAAAGACTGCGGCCCGGAGGCGTATCTTCTGGACCGCCCGGAGCGGGGAAGGGAGGCCATAACGGCGGCGCGGCGCATCCTTGCAGGCGGCGGCGTCATCGCCGTGAAGGGAATCGGCGGCTTTCATCTCTGCTGCGACGCGAAAAGCCCTGCGGCGGTGCGGCTCCTGCGGGACCGGAAGCGCCGTCCGGAAAAGCCCTTTGCGGTCATGGCCCGGGATATGGACGCGGCCCGGCGGGAGTGCGTAATATCCCCGGTGGCGGAAGAGCTTCTCACCGGACACCAGAAACCCATCGTACTGCTGCCGAAGCGCCCGGAAGGAAGCGTCTGCCCGGAGACGGCCCCGGACAACCCGAAGCTCGGTCTGATGCTGCCCTACGCGCCGCTGCAGCTTCTGCTGTTCGACTATGACGACGGCCTTTCTGTTTCGGACTGTCTCGTGATGACCAGCGCCAACGAGTCCGGCGCGCCCATATGCCGGGATGACGACGATGCCCGCCGGGAGCTGGGGCCGCTGTGCGACGCGATCCTATCCCATGACCGGCTCATCCGCATCCGCGCGGACGACACCGTCACGGACCTGTACGACGGAAAACCCTACATGATCCGGCGTTCCCGGGGTTACGCGCCCCTGCCATATCTGCTGTCCGCAGGACTGACATCGAAGGTCCTTGCCGTGGGCGGGGAGCTCAAAAACACCTTCTGCCTCGGGTCCGGAGATATGTTCTATCCCTCGCCCTATGTGGGGGACCTGGCGGATGTCCGAACGGCGGAGGCCCTGCGGGAGACCATCGCCCGCTTCCAGACCCTTCTGGAGTTCACGCCGGAGGTCGTGGCCTGCGACCTGCACCCCCGGTATAACTCCACCATGATCGCGGAGAGCCTTGGCCTTCCCGTGGTCCAGGTCCAGCATCACTACGCCCACGTTGTGTCCTGTATGACGGAAAACGATGTCTCCGGCCCTGTTATCGGCGTGTCCTTCGACGGTACGGGATACGGCACGGACGGGACCATCTGGGGCGGAGAAATTCTGCTCTCCGATTATCATGGCTTCCGGCGGCTCGGTCATATCGCGACTTTTTCCCAGGCGGGAGGCGATATGGCGGCCCGAGAGGGCTGGCGTATTGCCGCGGGGATGCTGGACGCGGAGACGGCGGAGACTCTCGGCGTCTGCCCGGCGTCGGAGGCAAAGCTCGTGCTTGCCATGATCTCGCGATGCGTCAACACCGTGACCTCCACCAGCGCGGGACGGCTTTTTGACGCAGTCAGCGCGGTGCTTGGCGTTCGCCGGCGCTCCACCTTTGAGGGGGAGGCCGCGACGCAGCTTCAATTTGCGGCGGAGCGTCTTCTGCCTTCGGAGCGGCCAGACCGATTTTTTGAGTGGGACGACGAGCTCATTCGGGAGGATGGCGTCCTTGCGACGGATACGCTGTTTTCCCGCGTTGCTTCCCGACGTATAGCGGGGGAAAATACGGAGCGTCTCGCTTATGCGTTCCATCTGGGCCTTGCAGAGCTGGTGGAGGCGGCATGCCTCCGGGCGAGGGAGAAAACCGGCGTGAACATCGCCGCGTTGACCGGCGGCTGCTATCAGAACCTGCTGCTGCTGGACCTGACCGTTCAGAAGCTCCATGCTCATGGCTTCCGAGTGCTGACCCATAGCCTTATCCCGCCGAACGACGGGGGCATTGCCCTGGGGCAGGCGGTGGCAGCCTCGCAAATCTGGATGGATGCAAAACGATAGGAGGATATAGATATGTGCGTAGGATTGTCGGCAAAAATCGTGAAGATTCAGGAGGGTACGGCCCTGGTGGATGCCTCCGGAGCAAAACGGGAGGTCTCCGTGGCGCTTCTGAACGACTTGGAACCCGGGGATTACGTCATGGTCCACGCGGGCATCGCCATCGCGAAGATTACGGAGGACGATGAGCCGGAGACGGAAAATGTGCTGGAGGAGCTTCTGTCATGAGCGGCGAAACGAAACGCACGGCGGCGGAGATTCTAACGGGATACAACGGACCGCCGCTGCGCATCATGGAGGTCTGCGGAACGCATACCCACGAGATATTCCGTCTCGGCGTGCGTAAGCTGCTGCCGCCCCGGGTGGAGCTGATCTCCGGGCCGGGATGCCCCGTGTGCGTGACGCCGGTTGGCTTCATCGACGAGGCCGTTTGGCTGGCGGAGCACGGCGTCGCCGTGACCACCTTCGGGGACCTTGTCCGGGTCCCGGGTTCCCATAAGAGCCTGGCCGGAGCCCGGGCCGGGGGCGGAAAGGTGCAGGTGGTTTACTCCCCGCTGGACGCCGTGGAATACGCCAAAAACCACCCGGAGGAGGAAGTGGTCTTTCTCTCTGTCGGCTTCGAAACGACGGTCCCGGCATCCTGCCTTGCGGTGGAAAACGCGAAAAAATCCGGCATCGATAATTTTTCGCTTCTCACCGCGAACAAGACCATGCCCAACGCCTACCGCGCCCTGCGGGACAGCGCGGATGTGTTTCTTTATCCCGGTCATGTTCATGCCATCATCGGCACGAAGCTCTGCGAGGACATGGCGGCGGAGGGAGTGAGCGGTGTGTTGGCTGGCTTCACCGCGAAGGAGCTCGTCACGGCCCTGGCAGTGGCGGTGGCGAAGGCAGGGGAGGGACAGCCGTTTTTCGTGAATGCCTATCCCCGGGTGGTGAAGCCTGCCGGTGCGCCGGAGGCGGCGGCTCTCATTGAGACCGTCATGGAGCCCTGCGACAGCGAATGGCGGGGCTTTGGCATGATCCATGGCTCTGGACTTCGACTTCGTCCGGCCTGCGCAGACTTCGACGCCCGGAAGAAATTCAGCATGCCGGAGATCAAAGGCAGGCCCAACCCCGCCTGCCGCTGCGGGGAGGTCCTGCAGGGGAAGATCAAGCCCTCGGACTGCCCGGTATTCGGCAAGGCCTGCACGCCGCTGCATCCGGTGGGAGCGTGCATGGTGTCCGGCGAAGGAGCCTGCTCGGCCTACTATCAATACGGAGGTGATCTTCTGTGAATGATCGCGTGACCCTTGCCATGGGCGCTGGGGGGAAACAGACCTCAGAGCTCATTGAAAACGTCTTTGCCCAGCGGTTTTCAAGCCCTCTGCTCACCGCGGACGACGCTGCTGTGCTCACGCCTCCTCAGGGCCGCATGGCCATGACGACGGACGGTTTCATCGTCTCTCCGGCGTTTTTTCCGGGTGGGAATATCGGTAAGCTCTCCGTCTGCGGCACGGTGAACGATCTCGCCTGCATGGGCGCGAAGCCTCTGTATCTTTCCTGTGCCTTTGTCATCGAGGAAGGCTATCCCATGGAGGAGCTATGTGCCATCGCGGATGCCATGGCGGATACGGCGAAGGCGGCGGGAGTGCATCTCGTCTCCGGGGATACGAAGGTGGCCGGGAAGGGCCAGGTCGACGGGGTTTTCATCACCACCACCGGCGTGGGAGAGCTTCTTCCCGGCGTGGACCTGGCCGGCGCCAACGCCAAACCGGGGGATGTGATCATCGTGACTGGGGACGTGGGACGGCACGGATGCACCATATTGCTTGCCCGGGACGACTTCGGCATCGAGGCGGAAGTCACCTCCGACTGTGCGCCCCTGTGGGACAGCGTGGAGGCCATGCTTCACGCCACGAAGAACATCCACGTCATCCGGGACGCCACCCGGGGCGGCGTGGGGACGGTGCTCTATGAGATCGCGGCCCAAAGCAGCGTCGGCGTAAAGCTCGACGCTGCATCGGTGCCGGTGGACCCTGCCGTGGGGGGCGTGTGCCGGATGCTGGGCTTGGAGCCGCTGTATCTTGCCTGCGAGGGACGGCTCCTGGTCATTGCGCCTCGGGAAGAGTCGGATGCTCTTCTCGAAGCCCTTCGTTCCTGCCCAAATTCCGCCGGAGCCGCCGTCATTGGGGAGATCACGGCGGATCGACCCGGCTGGGTCGTCATGAGCACCGAGATCGGAACCGAGACGCTGCTGCCCCAGCCCGGAGGGGAGCTTTTGCCCCGTATCTGCTGAAAAATCACCGCGAACCATGTCGAACGCTGGTTCTGGCGTGGTCCGCGGCGCTTTTTTAATGGATTTTGGTTGACTTTTTTGGCATGGGTGTTAAAATATAGGCACAATAAATAAGAAAACAACAACTTCAAAGGAGTATAGATCATGCCTATCGTATCCACAAAAGAAATGTTCCGGAAGGCCTATGACGGCGGGTACGCCATCGGCGCGTTCAACGTGAACAATATGGAAATCGTGCAGGGCATCACCGAGGCCGCTGCGGAGGTAAACTCCCCGCTGATCCTGCAGGTGTCCGCCGGCGCCCGGAAATACGCCAAGCACGAATACCTCATCAAGCTCGTGGAGGCGGCCGAGGCCGACACCGGGCTGCCCATCGCGCTGCACCTGGACCACGGCGCGGACTTCGAAATCTGCAAGAGCTGCATCGACGGCGGCTTCACCTCCGTCATGATCGACGCCTCCTCCAAGTCCTTTGAGGACAACATCGCCATCACGAAGCAGGTCGTGGAGTACGCCCATGACCACGGCGTCGTCGTGGAGGCGGAGCTCGGCACTCTCGCCGGCGTGGAGGATGAGGTCAAGGTCTCCGCGGAGGACTCCAGCTACACCCGTCCCGAGGACGTGGAGGAGTTTGTCTCCCGCACGGGCTGCGACTCCCTCGCCATCGCCATCGGCACGAGTCATGGCGCGTACAAGTTCAAGCCCGGCACGAAGCCCCAGCTCCGCTTCGACATCCTGGAGGAGGTCAGCAAGCGTCTGCCGGGCTTCCCCATCGTGCTCCACGGCGCTTCCAGCGTCATCCCCAAGTATGTGGACATCATCAACGCCAACGGCGGTGCGCTGGTGGACGCCATCGGCGTGCCCGAGGATATGCTTCGCAAGGCAGCTACCATGGCCGTCTGCAAGATCAACATCGACTCCGACCTGCGTCTTGCCATGACCGCCGGCATCCGCCGGCACTTCAACGAGCATCCCGATCATTTCGACCCGCGTCAGTACCTAACCGTGGGCCGGGATTACATCCGCGAGCTCGTCAAAGCCAAGATCGTGAACGTTCTCGGCAGCGACGGCAAAGCCTGATCGGATGCGGCCGGCGGCTTCCATAAAACTGAACCTGTCCGGTCACGGACACGGATGCACCTGCGAGACCTGCCTGGCACAATACCAGGCAGGTCCCCACGCATTGGATTGGATGCTTCTCGGGCGTGCTGCGGCGGCCGGCGTGATGTTCATCGCGGCCTGGGTCCTCCATGGGTCGATGCCGAGGATGTCTCTCGTATTGTCGATCCTGTCCGTGCTGACGGCGGGGTACGACCGTATCCTCCGGGCCGTTGCGGGATGTGTCCGCGGCGGCGAGATCGGGGAGGAGCTCCTCATGACGATCAGCATCGTTGCGGCTTTTGCCATTGAACGCTGGCTGGAAGGGGCTTTCGGCATGCTCCTGCTGCAGATCGGCGCTCTTGTCCAGGGCTGCGCCGAGGAACGCTGCCGCCGCGGATTGGAGGATGCGCAGGTCTCGGTGGACCGCAGCCGCAAGGCCCGGACCGAAGAGTTCAATGCCTCTTTCACCCGGTATTACACTCCCAGCGTCCTGGGGATAGCCGTGGTGATGGCAGTGGGTTATCCGCTGGTTTTCCATGCCACGGTGCAGGAGGGCGTCTATCGCGCGCTGCTGCTCATGGTCATTGCCTGTCCCTGCGCCTTTGTCGTGTCCGTGCCGCTGACCTACCGCATCGGCCTCGGCGCCGCCGCGCGGCAGGGCCTGCGCATCCGCAGCACCGGCGCGGAGGATGCGCTGCGCCGGGTGGACACGATCGTCCTTGACCAGGGTCCGATCCTGGAGGGGGAGGGCCTTCGGGTCCTGTCCGTCAAGAGCGAACGCATGGACGCGGACACGTTTCTGCGTATCGCCGCCCATGCCTGCGCCTATTCCGACGGCATCTTTGCCCGGGCCATTAAGGCTGCCTATCAGGACACGATCTACATAGAACTCATCCAGAGCTTCCAGGAGGAGCCCGACCACGGGATCACTGTGGAGGTGGAGGATGTTCCCATCGTCATCGGTGCGGAGGATTTCGTCCGCGAACACGGCGTGGACCCCGGCGAGGACTCTACCCCGGAGTGCAGCGTGTACCTCGGCATTAACGGCAGCTATGCCGGACGCATCCTGCTGGGCAGTGTTGCCAAGCGCGATGCCGCAGATGGCGTCACCGCTCTGTCCTGGGAATCGGACCGGGAGATCATTTTGTTTTCCGAGGACTCGCCTTCTGCGGCGGAGAAATTTGCCCGCAGTGTCGGCATTTCCGTCATGTATGCCGACTGCAACCCGGAGCGGCGAAGGGAGCTTATGCGTCATATCGCGGAGGACCGGAGAAAGCGCAGCGCTTTGCTGTACGCCGGGGACCCGGCGACGGACCCAGAGTGTTTTGCCGCGGCGGATGTTAGCCTCGCGGCATCCGGGGAGGCCGACATCCTGGCGGACGATCCGGGGCCGATGGACGTGTTCCGCGGCATCGACGGCGCGAAGCGAGTGCACGCCATCGTTACCCAGCACATCGTCGGTGCCCTGGCCTTCAAGCTGGTGGTGCTCCTGATGGATATTCTGGGGGCCTGCCCGCTGTGGCTCGCGGTATTTGCCGACGCGGGGGTGACCCTGGCTGGCAACATCGGCGCTCTGCGGGCCATGAATATCCATGCGTCCCTTCCGACGGAGAAAGAAGAATAACGCATAATACAAAGCGGCGTGGCCTTTCGGTCACGCCGCAGTACTTGTGTGCGTCAGATACGTTTTGTGATCCAGTCCAGTACGTCGTTCCAGACCTCCTGCTTGTTCAGCTCGTTCAGGACTTCGTGCCGCGCGCCGGGGTAGAGCTTGTAGGAAACATCCTTCATGCCGACGGCGGTGAACATCCCTGCGAGCTTCGGAACGTCCTTTCCCCAGCTGCCGACGGGATCGGCGTCCCCCGCGATGAACAGCACGGGCATGTCCTTCCGCATCTTTGCCATGTGGTCCTTCTGTCCGATGATGATGAGTCCCCCCATCATGTCGTACATGAGGCCGGAGGTCCCCGGAATGCCGCTCAGAGGATCGTCCCCGTAGGCGCGGATGACGGCCTCGTCCCGGCAGATCCAGTCGTTCGGGCCGATGGGGTTTTCGATGCCCTTGAGATAGGGTCCGAAGGCCATGTTGTTGAGCTGGCGGCTGCGGTTTTTACTGCCGTTTTTGCGAATATCCCGGGCTGCCATGAAGCGACCTGCGCGGCAGATGATGAGGGACTGCTGCCCGGTGCCGGAGAGGATGCAGAGGTCGAAATCGTCGGGGTAATATCCGATGTAGGTGCGGGCGATGAAGCTGCCCATGCTGTGGCCGAGAAGGATATGCGGAACGGCGGGATACTCCGCCTTCATGCGGTCATGGAGGGCCTTTTCGTCTCGGACGACCTTGTCCCAGCCGTCGGTTTCATCAAACCAGGCCAACTCCGAGGGATCGTTCACAGACAGGCCGTGACCCAGGTGATCGTCCCCCACGGCAGCGAAGCCGTGTCGGGTGAGGAATTCCGCGAAATCGTGGTAACGTCCGATGTGCTCCGCGACGCCGTGGACAAGCTGAACGACGCCGACGGGATCGCCCTCCGGCGACCATTGGCGGCAGTGGATGCTGTGTTTGCCGCTGGCGGAGGGAAATGTAAAATCCGTGATGGTAGCCATGGAAATATCCTCCTGCATGTGATATAATGTCCGTGTTATTTCTTTGACCTTGATTTTACTCCCAAAACATCATTTCGTCAATCTCCCGAGAAGAAAGGAGCCAGCATGAACGGTTATCTCATCGCTCTCGACCAGGGGACGACCTCCTCCCGTGCCATCGTCTTTGACAAGGCGGGAAACATCGTTTCCCTCGCTCAGTATCCCTTTGAGCAGATCTATCCCCAGCCCGGATGGGTGGAACATGACCCCATGGCGATCCTCGGCACTCAGCTCCACGCGCTGGAGGAGGCCTTTGCCCGCTCCGGCCTCTCGCCGACGGATATTGCCGGCATCGGCATCACGAATCAGCGTGAGACCACAATCGTCTGGGAGAAGGCCACGGGAAAACCCGTATATAACGCCATCGTCTGGCAGTGCCGGCGCACGGCGGCCACGGCGGAGGCGCTGATTCGGGACGGCATGAACGACTACATCCGCGACACCACCGGCCTTATCCCGGACCCGTATTTTTCCGCCACCAAGATCAAATGGATTCTGGACAATGTCCCCGGGGCCCGGGCCCGGGCGGAGAGGGGAGAGCTCCTCTTCGGCACGGTGGACTGCTGGCTCATTTGGAACCTCACGGGACAGCATGTGACGGATGTCTCGAATGCAGCCCGGACCATGCTCTTCGACATCCACAAGCTCACCTGGGATGAGACCCTTTGCCGACGCCTCGGCATCCCCCGGCAGATGCTGCCTCGCCCGGTGTCGAACGCGGAGGTCTACGGCCACGTCGTCTCCGGCATCCCGGGGTTGACGCTCATGGAGGGCATTCCCGTCTGCGGTGCGGCGGGGGACCAGCAATCCGCGCTGCTGGGGCAGGGCTGCATCCTGCCTGGTCAGGCGAAAAACACCTACGGCACCGGATGCTTCACCCTTATGAACTCCGGAGAGATCGCCCCAAAGAGCGAAAACGGCCTGCTTACCAGCGTCGCCTGGAATATCGGAGGGAAGACCACCTATGCCCTGGAGGGCAGCGTTTTTAATGCCGGCTCCTCCATCCAATGGCTCCGGGACGAGGTGGGTCTTATCTCCACTGCCCACGAGTGCGACGTCCTGGCGGAGAGTGTCCCAGATGCCGGCGGGGTGTATCTTGTGAGCGCTTTCACGGGCCTCGGAGCCCCCTGGTGGGATTCCTACGCCCGGGGCGCTATGGTGGGCATCACCCGCGGCACGAAGCGTGCCCACATCTGCCGGGCGGTGCTGGAAGGCATCGCCTACCAGGTAGCGGACCTTCTTGCCGTTATGGAAAAGGACACCGGCAAGGAGCTGGACGTCCTGCGGGTGGACGGCGGCGCATCCGTTTCCGATTTTCTCATGCAGTTCGAGGCGGACATCCTGCGCTGTCCCATCGACCGTCCCTATACCGTGGAGACGACGGCTCTCGGCGCGGCGTTCCTTGCGGGGCTTTCCGTCGGCGTCTGGGCGGACATCGCGCAGATCAGCGAGCTTCGCCGCACCCAGCGGATGTTTCGTCCCCGGATGGACGAGTCTGCCGCGGCGGACAAGCTCCGTCACTGGCACCGGGCGGTGGAACGGGCATTCCAATGGGAGCAGCCGGAGGACTGATATATTTCCGTTTTTTAATTGACAAAAATTCGGAGAGGGTATATTCTAAATCTGGCAATTTACATAACGCCATTACGAGAGAGAAAGGGTTGTGAAAATATGAAGCGCAGTATCCTCGCTTTTCTGTTGCTGTCATTGATCCTCGGCTGTCTTGCCGGATGCTCCCAAAAGTCGACGGAGGTCCCCGTGACCTCGGAGGTCATTGAAGTCACGCCGGAGCCGACGCCGGAGCCCACCTCGGAACCGACCCCGGAGCCGACCCCGGAGCCGGAAGTCACGCCGGAACCGACCCCGGAGCCGGAGCCGGAGGGCTTTCATAACCCGCTGACCGGCGAGACGGTGGAGGAAGACATGTCCACCCTTCGTCCCTATCTTGTGATGATCAACAACATCCGCGTTGCCCAGCCCCAGGAGGGCATCTCCAAGGCGGACATCATCTATGAGCTGATGGAAGAGGGCGGCATCACCCGCATGATGGCTTTCTTTCTGGATATGGAGGACGTGGACTGCGTCGGCAGCATCCGCTCCGCCCGGAAGTATAACGTCTCCGTCGCCCTGGCCTATGACGGCATCCTGGTCCACGCCGGCGGCTCGGACGAGGCTCTCAACTACATCGACGCCATGGGTGTGGACGATCTCTGCTCCGTCCGCGGACGGTACACAGGCAACGCATTCTATCGTGATTCCGGCCGTCAGAGCTATGGCATCGAGCACAGCCTCTTCGGCAATGGCGAGCTTCTGGTCCAGTCGGCGGCAAACCGGGGCTATTGGGCTGATCATTCCGAGGGCTACGACGGCACCTACGGTCTGACCTTCAGCGAGACCGCCGCCGATCAGTGCATCGGTGACGCCAACCGCATTTACATCACCTATGACGCCGGCAAGACCATGAACTTCTACTATGACGCCGAAAAAGGCACTTACACCGGTGAGCAGTTCGGCAGTACCTACGCCGACGACTACACCATCCCCGTGGAGTTTAAAAACGTCCTTGTTATCAACGCGGATACCCACCTGCAGAGCGACGGCCTGCATCTGACCATCGACCTTCTCGGGGAGGGCAGCGGCTATTTCTGCTGCGGCGGACGCTACGTCCCCATTCGCTGGTATCGCGACGGCGAGAGCGATAACTTCCATTATACGCTGGAGGACGGGACGCCTCTGGCCCTTGGCATCGGCAAGACCTTCGTCGCCGTGCAGCAGGTGGGAGGCTACCACGGTACGACAGAGTTTTCCGCATAACACAATAGAAGTATCTCTCCGGGCAGAGCCTGAGATTGGGAAGGAATTATGAGCCGCAGACTTTCTCTTGCAATCTTTATCATCGCGATTTGTTTCATGCTGATCTTCATTCTGACACGCTGGCAGATGACGATCACCCTGAACGGCGGCGACACGTCCTATGTCGCCTACGGACACGAGTACGTTGACCCCGGAGCGACGGCGCACTTTACCGGGCGCAGCGTCGCCTGGTTCGACATGGACTATCCTCTCGAGCCTACGGAACCGCTGGACACCTATGTTCTTGGCGAGCAGACGCTTCGCTATCGTGCCAGCCACCTCATCTATCACGCCCATGCGGAACGCACCGTGATCGTCGTGAACGACACTCCGCCGATCCTGGAGCTGGGAGCTGTGGATACAGAGCTTAGCACGGGGGATGCGTGGCAGGACAGCTACACAGCCTATGACGCCATCGACGGAAACCTCACCGCACAGGTAGTCGTCAGCGGGACGGTGGATACCACCCGACCCGGCATGTACGATCTGACCTACACCGTGACGAATTCCCTCGGCAGCACCGCAACGGCTGTCCGCACGGTCACGGTCCAGGGGGATGCCCTGCCCGTTACGGGATCGAAGATCGTGTTTTTGACCTTCGACGACGGTCCGTGGAACAATACGGACGAGCTTCTGGACATCCTGGCCCGTCATAACGTGAAGGCCACGTTTTTTGTCACGGGAGGCCACCCGGACTATTTCGATTGCATCGGACGTGCCGCCGCCGAGGGACATACCGTTGCCGTCCACAGCTATACCCACAATTTTGACAGCGTCTACCAAAGCTCCGATGCCTATTGGAGTGATTTTGAGCGGATGAACGACGTTATCGAGGAACAGACCGGCAGCCGCGCGAACATTTTCCGCTTCCCCGGCGGCGTCTCCAACACCATCAGCAGCTATAATCCCGGCATTATGACACGGCTGGCATCGGAAGCCACGGCCAGGGGCCTGGACTGGTTCGACTGGAACGTGGACTGCGGCGACGGAGGCGGTCTGAACGATACGGACAAGATTTACGAGAACATCATCTCCGGCATGCAGAACCATGATATTTCGGTAGTCCTCTGTCACGATACCCACGGAACGACCGTAGCGGCTATTGACGCCGTCCTTACCTGGGGCGAGGAGAACGGATATACCTTCATGTCCCTGGCCAAGGGCATCACGACCTGCCACCACGGCATCGCGAATTGATAAAAAAATCCTGTGCTTTCAGTGAAAACACAGGATTTTTTCTGTCTGGTCGGAGTGAGGTGACTTGAACACCCGGCCTCCTGGTCCCGAAGAAATCAGACGGGACGGCGGCGGGAAGCCTTGCGGGGCGCGAGTGTTTGGCGCGAGGCCTAGAGCCATGCGGGGTTCGGGCCTTGCGGGGAAACGCGGAGAGGGGAGAGAAAGCACCGAGAGGACGGGCCGAAAACGGGGACTTTTATAGCCATCAAGGGGTACAAATGGGGGACAAAAGCGGGCGGTCAATCGTCGGCCTCGTCGCCGGCGTCGAAGGCCGCCCAGACATCCGCGGTCAGCTCCTCCGGTGTGGCTTTCTGCAGGCTCGTGTAAATCTTGAGGGTGATCTCCGGGTCGGCGTGCCCGGCGAGGTATTGCACGCGCTTGAGGTCCATCCCGGACAGCACCAGCCGTGTCACGTAGGTGTGCCGGAGGACGTGGGGCGTGGGCATAAAATCCAGGGTGACGGTAACGCGGTGATTCGGGACCTTCTCGCCCAGCTCCCGCCCGGAGGCGGTGCTGCGGGTCTTGATCGTCTCCCAGCGGCGGCGCAGGGTGGAGTAGCTCACCGGCTGCCCCTTATCGCCGCAATACACATATCGCCTCTCGGGATGCTTCCCGGGGAGGCCTTTTTTTATGTCCTTGAGGTAATCCACGAGCTGGGGCGGGATGGGGATGTCCCGCCGGGCGGCGGGGGTCTTGAGCTCATCCGTGACCTCCGGGCGAAGTCGGTTCGGCCAGCGGCAGCCGCGCCGGACCTCGATGTATGGCGCGACGCCGTTCAGGTGGACGCAATCCCAGCGCAGACCGCATATCTCCCCGCGGCGCATCCCGGTATACAGGCCCAGCATGACAAACGTCTCCACCTTCAGTCCCCGCACGGCCTCCAGGAGCTGCGCCTGCTGGGTCTCCGTGAGGGCCGCCCTGGGCTTCGGAGGATCGCCGCCGGCTTTGAGCTTGAGGGACGGGTCCTTCGGGATCACGTCCGCGTCCGCCGCCGCGGAAAAAATCTGCTTGAGTATCTGCACCGTGTCCTCCTGGCTCCGGCGGCTGAGATGGGCGCGGGTAGCCAGAACGTCCAGCAGATCGTCCTTCGTGACCTCGTCCATGCGCTTGCCGCCGATGACCGGACAGATCACCTTGTTGATCTGATACTGATACACCTCGCGGCGTCCTTCGCTCAGGTGCGGGGCGCGGCGGGCATAGAATTTCGCGGCGTACTCGTAGACATACATCTCCTTCGGCGGTACGCCGTCCAGGTCCAGGGCCGCTTTCCGGGCCTGGACCTTTTCGTTCAGCTCCGTGACGGTCCGGGCGTAGACGTCCTCCGTCTTGCCGTCCGGTCGGGTGATCCGCCGGCGGTAATACTGCCCATCCGGGCCATATCCTTTTTTGTGCTTTTTCGGCGGCATAGTTCTCTTTTCTGTGTCCAAATCGGACACCGGATGGGCTTGCACTCCGTCGAATTGTGTGGTATTATGCGGGCAAGCCATGCAAATGGCCCGCGCTGCCGGAGTTGCGGTCGGCCCTTGTTTTTCTTGACAGGGGCAGCTTCTTGCCCCTGATCTTACGAAAGGGGGCTGCCCATGAACACATCAGAAGTTTTACAACTCTGCCTTGTAATCATCGGTATTTGCAGCCTGTTCATTCAGGCACACAAAAAGAAGTGACCGCCGGGAACCTGACAAGTTCGGCGATCACTTCGCTACACTGTAAGGGCTGACCGTTTCCGGCAGCGCTTTTTGCATCTTTAGTATAACCGCCTGATATGGAATTGTCAACATAAATGACAAGAAGCACCCGGGAGCCGACACTCCCGGGTGCTTCGCATTGGGAGCATCACATGCAAGCCCTCCATAGGTTCGCCGCCATTACAGCACGCTGCGGGAAAACGCAAGTTTGTGTTTGTTAAGTTTGCGTGTCCGATTTGGACACCGGCATTACTCGGTCTTGTCTACTTCCTTCATATACCCGGCCGTAATGATACCCGCCGGGAGAGCCACGACAGCGATCCCCAAGAAGGAGGATAACATGGTTATGATACGGCCCAGCAGGGATACGGGATAAATGTCGCCATAGCCGACGGTCGTGAGCGAGATCGTCGCCCAATAGATCGCGTCGAAGAACGTCTCAAAGGTGTCCGGCTCAACGTTGAAGATCACAAGCGCGGCAACCAAAATATACCCCGCTGACAGAGCTCCGACGGCCGCCAGGGAGCGTTTGGAGCTGCGTATGACGGTCAGGATGATCGTAAAATTGCGGGAGTACCGCAGGGCTTTGAATACGCGAAAGACGCGCAGTGCGCGGAACATCCGCAGAAGGCGCAGGAGCTTAAAGCCCTGATTGATGATCGTGAGGGATGGCAGGATCGACACCAGGTCGACAATGGCCATGGACGTGATGGGGTACCGAAGGAAGCACCATGGCGAGGGCGATCCCAGCTTGCAGTCCGCAGTCATCCAACGAAGAATGTAATCTACGATGAAAATGCCCGCGGCGGCCTTGTCGATCACAACGAAGGCGGCGGGCTCAGATTTGAACGCCAGGGGAATCAGGCTGAGCACGATGACCGCCATCATAAAAAAATCATATACGGCGCTCAGCCGGTCTCCGTCGCCGGAAGGTTCAATGATTTCAAAGAGTCGCTGACGCATTAATGAAAAATGGCCTTCCATAGCAGGTTCTGGGCCTTACGCTTGCGGCCTTGTTTGGTGGTGGGGATGCCCGTGGCACGGGCGATCTTCTGTTTTGCGCTGGTGATCCCCAGGGCTCGCCTCCAGCTAAAGCCGGGGATGATGCTTTTCCGTCGTTTTGCCATGGCGAGATTCTCTTTTCCTCCACACTCAATCTGGCGTTATTGTCAAAATGACTGAGCAAGTTAATTGGTCGCTTATCATTTTGATACTATAATCGTTCCCTATGGACAAGTCGCAATCGAACCCGCCCATGCGCTGATAGGGACTGAGCAACTGCTCCGTTACCTTCGGCGGCACATGGCCCACGGGCTCCGATTTGCGTGTGCCGACAATGAGCCGTAGATTACCACTGGAGGTGAGGTCGGGGAATGCATACAACGGAGCCGGGGCATCCATTAGTTTCTGCAGATTTAATTTCTCTGCCTTTGCGGTTACTTCTAAACGGACTTGTACCTGTTGTTGTTTAGCTTTTTTTCTAAATAGACCCATTATTACTCCGATAAATCAAGGGCGGCCCGGTGGTCGCCCTGTTTTGATGTCTTTGATGTCGATTATGACGCCGAGGCGTCCGTCTTGTCTTCTGCCGCGGCGGGCATGTAGGCCTCCAGCGCGGCATTCACGATCTTCTGTATCGCCAGCGGCGCGGCGTGATACGCGGCCAGGAGGTCCGCGTCCGATTTGGACACGCGGCTCTGCGGCTGATTGGACCGGCCGAGGAGATAGTCCGCCGTAACGCCGTAGAGGTCGCAAAACCTATGGATCAGCTCGGGCGTGAGCTGACGCTTTTCGTTCTCATAATTTGCGATGGTGTTACTGGCAACGCCGATGACCTTTCCGACGTCGGCCTGCGTCATGTCTCGATCTTCCCGGAGGTCTTTCAGGCGGTTCATAGGCAATCTCACCAAAATATTATTCTATTAGTGTGATTATAACGCAAATCTGCTCATCTTCGTTGAAAACTCACAAATCGTGATTAAACTTAAAATTTCGTATTGCGAAATTCACAAAACGGGATTATTATAGGCTCACACATCACAAATTGTGACAAAGGAGGCCACCCGGATGAAAGTTATTTTTGACGGAACCCCGGAGGAAATCTCCGCCCTTATGATGTTGGCACAAGGGCAGAGACCGCCGTGCACCGTGGAATTCATTGATCGAACCCTCGGCGAGGCTGCGCTAAAAGGTGTCAGGATGTCATCTTCTCGTGATACCGGCGCAGAAGCTCCAGCGTAACATAAGCGCTGATCTTATGCACCATCTCGGTAAAGGCCGTGGCTTCGGGGTAGTCTTTTATAAAGCTCTTGACCGCCGCCTGCTCGATTGCGGGAATGTCCGCTACGGCGGCGTCGTAGAAGCTCTGGAAATCGGCCATTGCAATCACCTCCTTTCGCCGCCATGATACCACGGCCGGCGAGGGAGGACAAGAAGGGAGGCAAGTGAGGATGAACAGTTGGCGATATTGGGTGTGGTACCTGATCGGCTGTGTGGTCTGCACCCTTATCCTACGATCTTTTGCAATATAAACCTTTCGCCGCCATGATACCACGGGCGGCGAGGGAGGACAAGAAGGGAGGCGAGTGAGGATGAAACGCGGTACATGGATCGTCGGGTATATCGTGGGCGTTATCACAGTCTTTCTGTTAAAAACCATGCTAGCCCGGTGACAAGCGCACCGGACAGGAAGCCGCCAAAAAAACTGACGATATGCTCGCGCCAAAAATCGACCAGGCTGCGTTCTTTCTCTACAAAGTATGCCGTTCCCTTCGGTGTGACCCGGAGATTTCCAATTTCTCCGCCCCCAGCGCGATCGACAAGCACACAGCCGACGCTTTCCCAATACTCCACGGCAGCGCGAGCGGCGGGATCAGAGTTGATTTCGGTTGTAATATCTCGGTTTTCCTTTTCTGCGTCGAGCAGCATGCGGAGGACTTTTTCGTACTTACGCAATTTCATGTAAACACATCCTTTCGCCGCCATGATACCACGGCCGGCGAGGGAGAACAAGAAGGGAGAGGCTTATGCCAAAGAAAGGACCCAAGCCCAACGCCAACCCCGCGCAGCTCCGCGCCGCCCGGGCGGATGGCATGGACAAGACCATGGTCTTCTGCCTGACGGCTCTCGCGGACAAGCACGGCTTTGACAGGGAGGGCCTCAAGGAATTCATTGCGGACGTGGCGAACACCGCGGACAGCGTTTCCCGCGGCTATGTGCGTTACGACGAGCTTCACCGCGTCCTGGTGGACGAGCAGGGCCTGTGCTGGTGAGCGACAGCCTCCGGTGGTTTTTCGTCGGGATCATCATCGGCCTCGTGGTGATGATAGGCTTCCGGCTGCTGGTGTGATCCTGTCCGCCGCACGATGCCGGTCACACAGCTCCATGCATTTTCTGGCCATAGTTTTCTCTCCTAAGCTATCCTTCCTAAAAACAAAATATACCGTGGCCGGTATCGTGGAGCGGACAGAAAAAAGACAAACAAGGAGGACACCACATGGAAACATTGCGATCCCACGACCTAGGGCCGCCGGCGCTACCCCTGCGGGCCCTGCGGACCAGGGCCGGGTACACCCAGGCCGCCTTTGCCGAGGCCCTGGGTCAGACGCCCAGCGTCGTATGCCGGTGGGAGAAGGGACGACACGAGCCCCCGCTGGACCAGCTCCCCGACATGGCGGCAAAGCTGGGCGTGGACATCGACACCCTGGTGCGGTCCCTGCTGCTGACAAAGGAGGCCGCCTCGTGACGCCAGCATATCAATCGGACCGCCGCGAGACAAGGGCGGAGGAGGCCCGGACGCCGATCCTGCGCGGACGAGAGCTGGCCGGGTACACCCAGGAGGCCATGGCGGAGTATCTCCGCATCGACCCCCGGACTTTGCGGCGGTACGAGAATGGCGAGCTGCCGACGCCGGACAGCGTGATGCTGGACGTGGCGGAGCTGGCAGGCCGTCCGGCCCTGGTAGCGGCGCATTTCAAGGGCAAGTATCAGATCCCGGACGAGATCATCCCGCCGGTGCGGACCGTGCCGCTGGAGGTAGCCGTCATCCACCTGCTGCGGGAGCTGGAGCGGCTGGAAAAGCACAGCGTGGCCTCGAAGCTCCTGGAGCTGGCGGACGACGGCGTCATCGACCCCGCCGAGGAGACGGATTATCGGATGATCATGGACAAGCTCGACGGCGTGAAGACCGCCGTGGAGCTGCTGCGATACCACACATAAGGAGGACGATATGGCATACATCACACGACAGGAGGCGGCGGACCGCCTGAACATCAGCCTGCGGACCCTGGACGGGCTGATCGCCCGGGGCGCAATCCCGGCGTATAAGGTCAGCGCAAGGCTCGTCCGTCTGAAGGACAGCGACATCGAGGTCTACATGGCCGGGCAGCTCGTAACCCCGACCGCGCCGGTCAAAAAGCCGTCCACGCGGCCCTGCCGGTATGTGCCGGGCATGAAGGTGGTCTGACATGCGCGAGAGGATAAAACAAAACGCCCTCGCGGATGCGGTCCGCGAGAGCGTCTTGCCCGGTGTTACCCGGTATCATATCGGTTATGACACAGGTAGTATAGCACAGATCGGGGAGGATTGCAAGCCATGAGCGAACAAAATGAGAAGCCCGGCTACTGGGCGGTCCTCCCGGCGCAGATACGATATGACCCGGCGATCCCGCCGAACGCGAAGCTGCTCTACGCGGAGATCAGCAGCCTGACCGACGTGCGCGGCTACTGCTACGCCTCCAACGCCTATTTTGAGCAGCTGTATGAGCTGAGCGAACGGACGATCAGCCGCCTCATCCGGACGCTGGAGAAGGCGGGGTACATAAGCGTGGAGGACGGCGACGGCGGGAAGGCCCAGAGAAAGCTCTATGCCGGCGTCAATCCGCTGCAGGCACCCCCTGACAAAAATGTCTATACCCCCCGACAAAATTGTCTATACCCCCCGACAAAAATGTCTATACCCCCCGACAAAAATGTCACCCCCACTATAAACAAGAAATTTATCAAGAAAGAGGAACAGGTATCCCCCAAAGCCCCCAAGGGGGCGGCGTGGGAGCCGGAGATGTTCGAGCGCTTTTGGAAGGCCTATCCTCGGAAGCAGGACAAGGCCAGCGCCCGGCGGGAATGGGACCGCCTCAAACCGGACCGCAAACTCATGCAGGACATGAGTGCTGCACTCGATAAGGCCAAAGCCTCGGACGAGTGGCAGCGCGGCATCGGCATCCCCTACGCCTGCCGGTGGCTGAGCCATCGCCGCTGGGAGGACGGCCCGGACGCCGAACTCGCCCGGCCAAGCCCGACGCTGGCCGAGGCCTCCGACGTGATCGACTGGGAGGAGGGGATGGAGCTGTGAGCGAGACAACGGACCGTGACCGGGAAACGGCCCTGGCGGAGCAGAGCGTCGTCGGCTCCATCCTCATCTCCCCGGAGTGCCTGGGCGACGTGCTGACCCGGGTCCGGGCGGAGGACTTCCGCAGCGCCCAGCTCCGGGCGCTGTTCACGGCGGCGCGGGACCTGTATCTCGCGCAGAAGCCGGCGGACGTAGTCACCATCACGGACCGCGCCGGCGGGGGAGACCTCGTCCGGCTCGGGATGGAGTGCATGGAGATCACGCCGACGGCGGCGAACGTGCTGACCTACTGCGAGACGGTGCGGGAGCAGGCCGCCCTGCGCCGGGTCCGGGCGGCGGCCTATGCGCTGCTGGACGCCGCCAACACCGACGACGCGCGGGACGTGCTGGCCCGGGCCAACGCCGCCCTGAGCGACCGTCCCGGCTGGCGAAGCTACACGCTGACGGAGATCATGGCGGATTTTTTGACCCGCATGGCCCAACCGAAGCCGGACTATCTGCCCTGGGGCCTGGGCCTTTTGGACACCATGCTCCACACGGACGCCGGGAGCTACGTCATCCTGGCGGCCAGACCCAGCACCGGCAAGACCGCCCTGGGTCTCCAGCTCGCCCTCAATATCGCCCAGGAAAAGCGGGTGGGCTTTTACTCCTACGAGACCAAGGCCGCCCGGGCCGGGGATCGCATGGCGGCGGCGACGCTGGACATCGGCCTGCCCTCCATCAAGGAGCGGAGGCTCACGGCCTCGGACATGCTGGCCGCCGCCAACCGCATGGGCGAGAATAAGCTCCTGCAAGGCCGTTTTGAGCTCATCGAAGCCGGCGGCATGACCGTGGGCGACATCCGGGCCTCGGCCCTGGCCAAGCGGCTGGACGTGGTGATGATCGACTACATCCAGCTTATCCGGCCCTCCATTCGCGGCGAACGCGCCGCCCAGATGCAGCAGGTCAGCATGGACCTCCTGGCCATGGCCCAGCTCACGGGCGTGACGGTCATCGCCCTGGCCCAGGTCAAACGCCGGGACGGGAAATCCAAGGAAGCCGCCACCATGGAGGACCTGAAGGAGAGCGGTCAGTTCGAGCAGGACGCGGACACCATCCTTCTGCTGTATCACGAGAACCCGGAGGCCCGGAGCTCGGACCGCTGGCTCAAGATCGAGAAAAACAAGGACGGATATGCCGGGTATCGGGCACGGCTGCGCTTCGACGGCAAAAAGCAGCGGTTCACCCCGGTGAACAGCGACGGGACGCCCATCAAGACCAAATTTGAGGACATCCCCGAGCAGTACAGCATGGAGGACATCCCATGGAACTAGGAGAGCGCGTGACCGCATCGGTCCATTTCGGCGACGCGGCGCCGGTGACCAAGACCGGCACGGTTGTTTACATCCACCCCGAGAAACGCTTTTACGTCCTGGAATTCCGATTCACCCGTTCGCCGCTTTTCGGCGGCCCGGTGACGGAGCCCGTCTGGGAGGCGTATTTCTTTCCCCGGGGGGACCAACGACATAAACCACCCGCGGGCCTGCGGTCCGCGGAAAAAGAAAGGAAGGCAAGCATGAAGGTCATATCGGTTATCAACCTCAAGGGCGGCGTCGGAAAGACGACGACCGTCGTGAACATGGCGGCGATCCTCGCCAGGGATTACCGCAAGCGCGTCCTGGTGGTGGACGCGGACAGCCAGGCCAACACCACCGAGTTCTTCGGCGGGGGCGGGCACGGCTGCTCCCTGGGCGATCTGCTCCGGCGCACCGACTGCAATCCGGTCATCCGGTCCTCTGCCGTGCCGGGCGTGGCTCTCCTCCCGGCGGACGACAGCCTCATGGACCTGGACCTCTCCGCGGTCAGGAGCAAGACGGCGGACGTCGAGTGCCTGCGCAAGCTGCTGGGCAAGGTCTCGGACGTCTACGACTACGCGCTGATCGACTGCCCGCCGGCGTTCAGCGCGGCGAGCGCGGCGGCCCTGCTGGCGGCGGACGACGTGGTGATCCCCATCAAGCTCGACGCCTTCAGCCTCCGCGGCATGGCCAATCTCCTCCGGCAGGTCCGCAATATGCAGGCGATCAACCCCGCCCTGCGCGTGGCCGGGCTCCTGCCCATCATGGTCTACCGGTCCGACCGCATCCAGGCGGCGCTGGACGTGCTGCATGCCGGCGACTTCCACGTCTTCCCGGTGATCCGCCGGACCGACAAGGTCGACGACATGACCTTCGCCCAGAAGCCGCTGATCGAGAGCTCGCCGAAATCCGCGGCCTGCGTCAGCTATCGGCGCTTTGTCAAGGCGTACCTGGAAGGAGGCGCGGAAAATGGCTGAGTTTGATCTCTCGCAGCTCATGCAGGATGTGTCCAAATCGGACACAAGCCGGGAGCAGATCCGTTATATCGCCTGGGCAAGCATCCGCCCGGCGGAGAACAACGGCTACAGCATGGACGGCCTCGAGGAGCTCGCCCGGAGCATCGAGCTCGTGGGGCTCCAGCAGCCGCTGCGGGTGCGGCCCCTGGCGGACAACTCCGTCGAGGTGATCTCCGGGCACCGGCGCCGCGCGGCCATCGGACTGCTGATCGACCGGGGCTCGCCGCGGTTCGACGCGGGCGTGCCCTGCATCGTGGATGCCTCGGCCGCGTCGCCGGCCCTGCGGGAGCTGCAGCTCCTTTTGGGCAACGCGGACAACCGCAAGCTCACGAGCGCGGACGCGGCCCAGCAGGCCGAGCGCATCTCCGACTGCATCCGCCGCCTGGAGGACGAAGGCTATGAATTCCCGGGCCGGCACCGGGATTGGGTGGCGAAGCTCTCCGGCATGAGCCGGTCGAAGCTGGCGCGGCTGAAGGTCATCCGGGACCGGCTGGAGCCCTCCATCCGCAAGGCGTATTATGATCCTGGCAAGCTCTCGGAGGACGCGGCCTACAAGCTGGCCCAGCTCCCGGCGGAGCACCAGCGCCGGGTGGTGGCCTGGTACCGCGTCCAGACTAAGATGCCGGAACTCTGGCATGCTCACACCATCGAGAAATACGGCGAGGACCTGGCCCGGCTGGAGACGCTGCACTGCCCCGAGTATCTGGGCGGGACGCCATGCAATAACAGGGAGGCGCTGCTGGAGAAAATCTGGGAAAAGGGCTACCACGGCTATACCGACTGCGCCTATGACAAGTGCTGCGCGGACTGCCGGGAGTTGGCCTCCTGCCGCAGCGTCTGCAAGGAGATGAAACCAAAGGCGGACAAGCTCAAGGCCCAGAGCAAGGCGGCGAAGCAGCAGCAGAAGACCGCCGAGGCCCGCGAGGAGGCGACCAAAGCCGAAAAGGTCCGAAACCTCTGGCTCCACTTCGGCAACGCCCTCGCCCGGGCGAACATGGAGGATGCGGACCTGCGAAAGCGGGTGGACGGCACCCGCCTCTGGAGATTGACGGACGAGGAAGTCGCGATGCTGGAGGCCGGGGAGCTGGAGAAGGTCAAGAGCTCCACGTCGCTGCCCTTCGGGAACACCGTCTTTCTCGATGACGTGGAGCGCCTCGTAAAGATCGCGGACGCGCTGGATTGCTCGCTGGACTATCTCCTCTGCCGGACGGACGACACGCCGTCCGCGGGGAATGTGTCCGAGTCGGACACGCCGCCAGAGTGGGGCACGGGCAAGCCGCCGAAGCCGGGCCTGTACGCTGTCCGCTTCAAGGTCAGCGAGACCGCGCCCGGCGAGATCCACAACTTCGCCCGCTGGACGGGCTGGAACTGGCAGGCTGCCCGCAGCGGCAAGGTGATCACCGACATAATCGCCGCGGCGTGGTATCAGATTCCGGAGTTGGACGCATGAGGCTCTACAAAAACGGCGACCGGTGCCCGTGCTGCGGGCGGATCATCGAGGGCAAGGCCGTGGACGCGGTGGAGATGTCCGGCACTACCAGGCAGGCGGTCAAGCTGATCGTCGAGGAGCGCCGCCGCCAGATTGCCGAGTGGGGCGATCAGGGCAAAATTTCTCCGTTCGAGTTCATGAGCATCCTCGGTGAGGAGTTCGGCGAGCTGTGCCAGGCCGTCAACGAGACGCTTTTTGTCTC
Organism: uncultured Oscillospiraceae bacterium; assembly: GCA_964401725.1. GTDB lineage: Bacteria > Bacillota > Clostridia > Oscillospirales > Oscillospiraceae > CAJOIG01. The sequence goes on along the minus strand of CAYNZM010000003.1, from coordinate 14,308 downwards.
TCCCAAGCACCCCGAGCGTGGCGGTATTGACGCGATCCGACGCGAGGCCGTGCAGGTCGCCGCCGTCGCCGCGCAGATCATCGAGGCGTGCGTGGACGGGCGCAGAGAGGACGGTGACGCATGAAAAACCGATATGCTGTCACGTGTAATGGTCGCCCGGCATTCTACGCGGCTATGTATGAGGATATCCGGCAATGCTCCATGAAATGTGGCTGGGCGGTTGCTCTACACGGTAGCTTATCTTCCGATATGGATATCATGGCTATGCCGTGGGAGCCGTGGGCGATATCGTTTGAAGCCGTTATAAAAGAGATATCCAATCTTTTTGACGATAATGACATGGCTGATAATTATACGATAACCTACAGCGAGAAGCCGCACGGTCGAGTCGTTGCAACTATCCCGATTTTCGGGGACTTTTACCTTGATATCTCCACGATGAAAGCAAAGGACGGTGACGCATGAAAAACCGATATGCTGTCACGTGCTAGGATGACGTGCCCACCGAGATCGCCCTCCTGCTGGGGGACGCCTGACACATACCATTTAGGACGAGAGCCTCCAGGGCCACGGTCAAGACTACAAAGGAGGACCTTGACCGTGGCCCAGACCTATACCATCATATCCGCCGGGGCGATCCAAAAGCGGAGCCTCAGCTCCCGATGCTCCCGGAACGACGGCCCGACCCAGCGGGCAGCCAAACACAGCGCCACCTCCGCCGCCCAGCGGCGCATGAACACCAAAAACGCGGCGGAGAATCTGGAGCTGCTCCTGGCGGCGAACTTCCCCACCGCCGGGAGCGCTCTTGTCGTCGTTCTGACCTTCGACGATAGGCACCTGGCAAAATGCCGCGGGGACGTGAACAAGGCTCTGACCGCCTTCCGCCGGAAGCTCAATGACCTGCGCCGGAGAGCCGGTCTGCCGGAGCTTGTGATGTTCTGGAGCATCGAGGTTTTGACCTCGGCCTCCGGGCGGTGGCACGTCCACGCCGTCGTGAACAACACCGGCGACGATTACGCCATGATCCGGGACGCCTGGAAATGGGGCAGCGACATCGACATCAAGCCGCTGAGGGTGGACGACGAGAAGAACCACGCCACCCTGGCCCGGTACATGACCAAGGAGGCCCGGGAGGTCCAGGACTGGACCGCGAGGCCGAACCTGCTCAGCTACTCCCACACCCGGAACGTCAAAAAGCCCGTCCGGGAAACTTACGTCGTGCCGGACGATTTCACCATCGACGTGCCGGAGGACGCGGTGATCCTGGCGGAGGAGACCGGCTCCACCGTCTTCGCCGGGTGGCATGTGGTCAAATACCGCCTGCCGTATGCGGCCCATCCGCCGAAGCCAAAACGCAGGAAGCGGAAGCGCTGAACCTTTTATTAAATTTTCTGGCTTGAAATCTATATTAAACTTATGAACAGGAGGCACGAAAGCATTGCAATCAGCGGATTTTTCTGGTATAATGCTGGACGTGAGGGACGGATACCTGATCTGTCCCATATGCCGGACCAACCGGCGGTTGCTTCCCATCGAGCCGGACACCGAGGCGAAAAACCTCCGGGTGTACTGCCGGGTGTGCAAGAAGCGGATAAAACTGGATATTTCCAAGGGCCAGTGCTTTGAGAGCCAGGGCCGATGATTGACGCGAATGTGCGTTGACATCGGCCCTGGTTTTTTGTTTTGCGTCGGAGGACATCGCATGGACCTATGCACCGCAAGATGCCGCCGATGCCGCTTCGGTCGGCGGATGGATATGACCGACGACGGGAGGTTTTATCCCGCCTGCCTCTACATCGTCCTCACCGGCCGGCGTCGGCCCTGTCCGCCCGGGGACGCCTGCACCGTTTATCAGCGGAGGGCAAAGCGGGTGTATCGACCGTGGGAGGACCTGGATGGCTAAGGAATTCGCCAAGGCGTTTTATCACAGCCAGGCGTGGCGCGATGCCCGCGAGGCATACGTCAGCCGTCGGCAGAGCGTGGACGGAGGGATGTGCGAGGCCTGCCGGGATGCTCTCGGCGAGGAGGTCCACCACAAGACCTGGCTTCGGCCTGAGAATATCCACGACGAGAATGTTACCCTGAACCCGGAGAACTTCCTGTTCCTCTGCGGGGAGTGCCATCGACGCATACATGAGGCGGCTCGCGCCTTGGCGCAACGTGAGTCGATCCGCCGAGACAACCGCAATCCAATGCAGCACCATGGGTATTTCTTCGACGACCAAGGTGCGATCCAGCCCGTGAAGGTCATCATCGTCTGGGGTTCTCCCGGCGCAGGTAAAAGTACCTATGTCCGGGAGCATAAAGAGCCGGAGGACCTCGTAGTGGACCTGGACCTCCTGAGTCGCGCGGTCTGCATGGCGGACAGAACGGATATCCCTCCAAATGCGATGCGCTTGGCCTACGACATTCGGGATGTGCAGTACGACCAGATCGCATCCAGAACTGCGGACTGCCACACGGTTTGGGTCATTGCCGGCTTGCCCATGAAGCGGCAGCGTGAAGAACTCAAGGCGAGGCTTCAGGCAACGGACATGATTTACATTCCCTCGACGTTCTCCGACTGCTACCGTCACGCGCTTCTGGACGACGAGCGGAGGGACAAGACGATCCAGCTCGGGATCATCGAGCGGTGGTGGCGACGTTATGAACCAGAATAGCCCCCCTATTGTGTGAAAAGCACGGGCCTAAAGGACCGAAGGGGTTGAACCTGAAAAGGGGACTGCGGGGGTAGGAAGGGGGTGTGGCCCGATGGCAAAAGCGAAGAAAGAGACAAGAATAACCCGCGAGCGCGAGAGACTGGCGGAAATCTTCGAGAATATCGACGAAAACAAGCTCAAAACGGTCCAAACCCTGCTGGATCGGGCGGCGTTCCTGACCGTGAACATCCAGGACCTGGAGGAGGACCTGAACGCGAACGGCTGGGTCGAGGAGTACAAAAACGGCGCCAATCAGTCCGGCATGAAAAAGCGGGCCGAGGCGGACGCGCACATCTCCCTGACAAAGAACCTGGCCGCCATCATGAAGCAGCTCCTGGAACTGGTGCCGCCCGCGGAGCGGAAGAACTCCAAGCTCGCCGCCCTGCGGGAACAGTAGGCGGTCAACCGTGCGAGGGACGCGCAGGCGGCTCTCCGAGCGTGAGCGATACCTTGTGGACCTGGGAGGGTAAGAATTGAACGGGCCGTACTCGAACTACATCGTGGAATATGCCGACGGGATGCGGACCGGACGGGTGACCGTCGGCAAATGGATACGGCTGCTGTACGACTACATCCTGGACGGGCTCGCCGAGGGCGCTTTCCGGTTTGATCCACGGCTCGCGAACCGGGCTATCGACTTCATCGAGGCCTTCGTGCATCACACCAAGACGCGCAGCGACTACCTGCGGCTGGAGCTGTGGGAGAAGGCCTCGATCTCCCTGATCTTCGGCATCGTCGACGACGACGGCGTGCGCGTATTCCGCGAGGTGTTCCTCGTCGTCGCCCGCAAAAACGGAAAGAGCCTCCTCGCCGCGGCGATCGCGGCGTACATGGCCTATCTGGACGGGGAGTACGGCGCGGAGATATACATGCTGGCGCCGAAGCTGGAACAGGCGAACATCGTCTACGACACAACCTACCAGATCATCAAGCAGGAGCCGGAGCTCGCGGCTCTGACGGACAAGCGCCGAACGGAAATCTACATCGAGGAGAGCAACACCAGCATCCGGCGGCTTGCCTTCTCCGCCAAAAAGAGCGACGGCTTCTCCCCGCACCTGGCGGTATGCGACGAGCTGGCGAGCTGGCCGGCCGCGCCGGGCCTGCGGCAGTATGACGTCATGGCCTCCGCCCTGGGCGCGAGGCGGCAGCCGCTGATCCTCGGCATCACGACCGCCGGCTACGTGAACGACGGCATCTACGACGAGCTGATGAAGCGCTCCACGGCGTTTCTTCTCGGCTCCGCCCAGAAGCGGGAGCGGCGGCTGCTGCCGATCCTCTACATGATCGACGACGCGGCGAAGTGGAACGACCTGGAGGAGCTGAAAAAAGCAAATCCCAATCTGGGCGTATCCGTTTCCGCGTCCTTCCTGGAGGACGAGATCGTCATCGCGGAAAACAGCGCCCCGAAGCGGGCGGAATTTCTCACCAAATACTGCAACATCAAGCAGAACAGCGCGGCGGCCTGGATGAGCTACGGCCTTATCCACGCCATCAGCGGCGAGGCCGTGACCCTGGAGGATTTCCGGGGCTGCTACTGCGTCGGCGGGATCGACCTCAGCCAGACGACGGACCTCACGGCCTGCTGCGTCGTCATCGAGCGGGAGGGCCTGCTCTACACCTTCGCCCAGTTTTTCATGCCGAAGAACCGGATCGCGGAGCTGCAGGAGCGGGAGGGCGTGCCCTACGAGCTCTATGTGAGCCAGGGGCTCATCACGCCGAGCGGCGAGAACTATGTGGACTATCACGACTGCTTCGCCTGGTTTCGGCGGCTTGTGGAGGAATACGAAATCCTGCCGCTGCAGGTGGGCTACGACCGGTACAGCGCGCAATACCTCGTGCAGGACATGGACGCCTACGGCTTCCACATGGACGACGTATACCAGGGGGAGAACCTGACGCCGGTGATCCACGAGGCGGACGGCCTCATCCGGGACCGGACGCTCCGGCTGGGGAAAAACAGTCTGCTCCAGGCCCATTTCCTCAACGTGGCCATGAAGCAGAACACGGAGACGCGGAAGGTCCGCCCGGTGAAGATCGACGAGCGGTGCCATATCGACGGCTTTGTGGCTGTCATCGACGCGCTGACCGTCCGGCAGAAATGGTACGCCGAGATCGGCGAGCAGCTCAAAAACGCAGCATAAGGAGATGCACATGGGAGTATTTGACAAGATTTTCCGACGGCCTCGGGTCCTGCGGCAGATGAACCGCTATTTTGAGCTCCTGGACGGGTATTCCCCCGCCTGGACGAGCTTTGAGGGCGGCGTCTACGAGATGGAGCTGACGAGGGCCTGCATCCACGCCTTTGCCAACCACGCCTCGAAGCTCCAGCCCAACGTGAAGGGCGCGGACCTCGGCGGTCTGCGGGCGACCCTGGAAAACCGCCCGAACCCCTTCATGCTGACAAGCCAGTTCCTCTACAAGTGCGCCACGATCCTGGAGACCTGCAACACCTGCTATATCGTGCCGGTGCTGGACGCCTTTGACCGGACGGTCGGCTTTTATCCCGTGATGCCGACGATGACGGAGCTGGTGGACGTGGACGGGGAGCCTTACTTCCGCTATCACTTCCGCAGCGGGGCCGTCGGCAGCGTGGAGCTCGCCCGAGTGGGGACGCTGGTGAAGTTCTACCACGCCCACGACCTCCACGGCGACGACAACAGCGTCCTCCGGCCGACGATGCAGCTCATGGCCACCCAGAACCAGGGCATCGAGGCGAGCATCAAAAACGCCGCGAGCTATCGCTTTATGGCAAAATACGCCAACTTCTCGAAGGGCGACGACCTGAAGGCCACCCGGAAGCTGTTCACGGAGCAGAACCTCGCGAGCGAGAACGACAACGGCGGCCTGCTGCTGTTTCCCAACACCTTCACGGACATCCAGCAGCTCAAATCGGAATTCAAGATCGTGGACCCGGAGCAGATGAAAGCCATCGAGACCCGCGTCTTCGACTATTTCGGCGCGAACGAGAACGTTTTGCAGAACCGGGTGACCGGCGACGACTGGGCGGCCTACTACGAGGGCAAGATCGAGCCCTTCGCGGTGCAGCTCTCCCAGGCCATGACGGACATGACCTACTCCGCCGCCCAGCGGGCGCGGGGGAACGGGATCACCTGGAGCTCGAACCGGCTCCAGTACATGACGAACCAGGACAAGCTGCGGGTCAGCTCCGCCATGTTCGACCGGGGCGTCTTCTCGCGCAACGACGTGATGGACATCTGGAACCTGCCTCACGTGGAGGGCGGGGACAAGCACTACATCCGCAAGGAATACGCCGAGATCGGCGCGGACGGCTCGCTGGAATACGAGGACCTTGCGCCGGTGTCCGAATTGGACACCGAAAACGACGCGCCGGTGTCCGATTCGGACACCGAAAACGACAAAGGAGGACCATCCCATGAGCAAACCGACCTTTAAGACCGAGGCCCAGGTCCGGGTGATGCCCGCCCTGGCGCCGGTAGAACGTGCCAAACGTATCGACTGCACCCGCTACGTGGAGGGATACGCCGCGAAATACGCGCCTTACGTCCTCTACGAGGACGAGGACGGCCCCGTCTACGAGGCCTTCGACCCGGACGCCTTCCGGAACTGTGACATGAGCGACGTGATCATGCAGTTCGACCACGCCGGGCGGGTCCTGGCCCGGATGAGCAACGGGTCCCTGCTGGTGGTCCCGGACGAGACCGGGCTTTTCACCGCCGCGAACCTGGACCTCTCCGACGCGGCGAATCGCATCTTTGACGACATCAAGGCCGGGCTCGTATGCCGCATGAGCTGGCGCTGGCGGCTGGGGGAATACGAGTACGACAAGGCGCGCCGCACCATCGTCCACCACACCGTGCGGAAAATCTACGACGTTTCCGCCGTATCCATCCCCGCGAACGACAACACCGAGATCAATGCTCGAAGCTGGGCCGACGGAGTGATCGACCTGGCACGGCGGAGCGACCGCGAGCTTGAGGAGCGCAGGCAGCGCCTGCGGATAAAAAATAACGATTATCTCAGGAGGATAACAAAATGAACCTGGAAGAGATCCTTGCGCGTCTGAGCGCCATCGCCCAGGAGGCCGAGACCGCCGCCGGCGAGCGCCTCACCGAGCTCGAAAACGAGCAGCGCACCCTGATGGAGCGGGCGGACGCCATCCGGGGCGAGGCCCAGCGCCGCCAGGCCCTGCGGGAAACCGTGGCCCGCGGACTCGCCGGCATGGGCGTCCCCAACGCCACCCACGAGTCGGAGCCTCCGGCCCGGACCTTCGGCCCGGACACCGCGGAATACCGCAGCGCGTGGCTGAAAAAACTGATGGGCATCGAGCTCACCACGCAGGAGCGCACCGCCGTGACCGCGAGCTCCGCGATCCCGACGCAGACCATGAACGAGATCGTCCACCGCCTGCAGGCCAGCCCCCTGCTGAGCGAGATCGACATGACCTACATCCCCGGCAACGTGAGCTGGCCGGTGGAAAACTCCATCAACAACGCGGGCTGGGTCGCCATGAGCTCCGCCGCCACCGACGCCGCCGACACGCTGACGTATATCTCCCTGAGCGCCTATAAGCTCATCAAGACCGTGGAGATCACCGCCGACGTGCAGCACATGAGCATCGACGCCTTCGAGAGCTGGCTCGTGGCACGCCTCGCGAACAAGATCGAGCTTACCGCCGACGCCGCCGTGCTGACCGGCACGGGCTCGGGCCAGCCGACCGGCATCCTGACGACCATCAGCTCCGCCACCGGCACCTTCACCAAAGCAGGCATGACCTACACGAACCTCATGACCATCATGGGAGCGCTCGGCACGGTCTACCGCCGGAACGCGATCTTCATCCTGCCGTCCGCGCTGTTTTACAGCGACATCGTTGGCATGAAGGACACGGCCGGCCGGCCGGTGCTCGTGCTGGACCCCACTGCGCCGGAGGTCTACCGCCTGCTCGGCCACAAGGTCGTCATCGACGACAACGTGACTGCGGACAACATCCTCTTCGGCGACGGGAAGATGTACAAATGGAACTGGGCGAAGAGCCCCACCGTGGAAGCGGACGACTCCGTGGGCTTCCGCACCGGCTCCCGCGTCTACCGCGCCATGGCGCTGGCGGACGGCAAGCTGGCGGTCAGCACCGCCTTCGTGCGCTACACCCGCGCCACATCGTAAATCACCCATGAGGCGGCGGGCTTTGCGCCCGCCGCCGACCCGGAAGGAGGAGGTAACCCATGGCTGAGGCCGCGACCGTCGCAAAGGTCAAGACCGACCTGCGCATTTCCCACGCCTCCCTGGACGCCGCCATCGGCGACGAGATCGACGCCTGCATCCAGGACCTGCAGATCGCCGGCATCCTTGCGCCCGGCGAGACCGACCCCGCCGTTTTATCGGCCATCAAGCTCTGGTGCCGCCGCTGGCACGCGGACAGCGACGGGGCCTTCCGGCGCTACGGCGACGCCTACGACGCCCTGAAGGGGACGCTGCAGGTGGCGGAGGGCTACGGAGGCGCGGGCGATGGATGAGCTGCTGACGCTCCTGACCCGGACCCAGACCACGGACGAGCGGGGCGATCCCGTGATCACCCAGACGGCGCGGGAGGTCTTCTGCGCCGTGCGGAGCGTGGGCATGAAGGAATTCTACCAGGCCCAGGCCTCCGGGCTGAAGCCGGAGATCGTGTTCGAGCTCTCGGACTATCTCGAGTACGAGAACGAGACCCATGCCGTATGGAACGGCGAGGTCTACCGCGTGCTGCGTTCCTACCGGAAGGGGCTGGGCATCGAGCTGACCTGCTACCGGGAGCTCGACCCGCCGGCGGAGGAAAACGCCCCATGAGCGTGCCGAAAAGCGTCGTGAAGCTCGACCGGAACGGCGTGACCTACACAAGCTCCGTGGACCGGGCAAGCTACACCGTCACGGAGCTGACGCGGGCGGCGCTGCGGGACGTGGGCCGCTATGTGTCCCGTCTGTGCAACCGGGAGGCCATGAAGCTCCACGGCCTCCGAAAATCCCGCCGCGTGCGGGGAAAAACCTCCGCTTTCCAGTTCTGGGTCCGCAAGCAGGAGACGGACCTGCAGGTAGGCATCAAGCACGGCGCCTGGTACGGCGTCGCCCAGGAGCTGGGGACGGAGAAGATGCCGAAGCTCGGCATTCTCTACAACACCGTACACGACAACATCCCGCAGATCGTGGAGATCGAGAGCCAATACCTCAGCGCCCTGGAGGACGAGGCGGCGGCCCTCGCACTGATCGACGAGGCGGAATACAAGGGAGGCGCGGACGATGAGTAAGACCCAGGCGCTGCGGGGCGTGATCGCCGGGCAGCTCAACCAGACCGCCGGCACGACCTACCACCGCCGGGCGGCCGGCGACGCCGCCTACCCCTACAAGGTCTATTCGCTGCGCAGCGTGGACCTGGGGGACACGGCGATGGACGTCTTCACCCTGGAGGTGGAGCTCTTTGACCGGCAGGCGAGCCCGACGCGGATCGAGACCCTCGCCGACGAGATCGAGTCGCGGCTCCGCTATGTCAATCTGCCCCAGGAAACCGTCCTGCCCACGATCTGGCGGGAGAGCCGCCAATGGGTCGAGGACGACGACAAGGAGCTGCAGCGCATCCTGCTGCGCTTCACCGTTCAGCTATACGAAAACACGTAAGGAGGAAATTCCACATGGCAGCAGTCACCTACGGAGGCTCCGGCGAGGTAGCCTCCAGCGATTACAAATACGTCAAATGGGTCGGCAAGACCAAGGGCGGCAAGGCCGTGGAGATCGTGATGCCCAAGGCCTACTGCATCAGTGACCCGGACTGGACCTTTGCCGAGAAAAACGACACCGTGGCCGAGATCGAATTCGAGGGCGTCTACAGCGACACGGACCTCGCCGCCGGGGACCGCTCGGAGCCCTGGTCCATCACCCTGGCGGACGGCACGGACGCCGGTACCGCGGAGATCGTGCTGGGCGCGGGGCTTTTCTACGTCGGCGCGGCGGCCGGCAGCGCCGTGACCGTGGGCCTGACCCGGGGCGGCGGCAGCTTCAAGGTAGAGCGCACGTACCGGGAGATCAACGCCGACGGCGATCCCGGCGCGGTGGAGGGCCGCATCGTGCAGGAGGAGGGTCGGCCGAAGCTGAAGCTCAACGCCCTGCAGTGGCTGACCAAGGTCGCCACGCTCTACGCGGGCATGGAGACCCGCGCCTGACAGCTCACAGGCGGCCGTCGGACGGCGGCCGCCCTTTTTCGGAGGTAAATTATGCGCAAGCTGAAAACAAAAGACGTGCCGGCCTTCTGCCGGATGCTGAAGACGGTCGGCTTCAAGGAGGACTTCCGCGCCATCGCCCAGGAGGCCCAGACCTCCAAGGACGTATGGAACGCGGGCTTCGAGCTGCTGTGGCGGCTTTTCGACGTGATCACCGAGCGGGAAGGGGAGGAGGCCCTCTACGCCTTTCTGGCGGGTCCCTTTGACATGACGCCCGGGGAGGTCGGGGACATGGACCTCGCGGACCTGATCGCCGCGTGCAGGCAGCTCGCCGAGGAGAACGATCTCCTGGGTTTTTTCAAATCTGCGGCGGCGTTGATGAGATAGAGCTTATCGACCTGCTGCTGCATCGGTATCACGATCTGAGCTACGTCTTCGACCTCCCCCCCTCCGAGGGCATGGCCCTCGCCCGGAAAGCCGAGGAGGAGGAACGGGACGAGCGCCTGCACCGGCAATGGGCGGCGCAGCTCCCCTTCATGAGCGCGGAGAGCTACGTCAGCTTCCGGGAATACCGGGACCTGGTGACCGGCGCGAACATCGACACGCGGCCCACCGGCGAGCTGGTGGAGGAATGCCTGGAGATCGAGCGCGAGATCGCCCGGCAGAAGGGAGGAACAGAAGACCATGGCGCTTGAGATTTTCAAGCTCGTCGGCTCCATCCTGGTGGACAGCAAGGCGGCGGAGGAGAGCCTGTCCAAGACCGACAACAAGGCCCTCGGCGTCGGGAAAACGCTGCTGAGCGGCATCGGCACGGCGGCGAAATGGGGCGCGACGGTCGTCTCGGCCGGCGTTCAGGCGGGGAAAGCCCTCGTCAGCCTCGCCACGGACACCGCGGCGACCGCCGACGAGATCGACAAGATGAGCCAGAAGATCGGCATCAGCCGGGAGGCGTACCAGGAGCTCGACTACGTTCTGAGCCAGAACGGCATGGACGTGAACTCCCTCCAGGGCGGCATGAAGACCCTGGTGAACACCATGCAGAGCGCCCAGCAGGGGGGCAAGAGTGCGCAGAGCGCCTTTGACGCGCTGGGCGTGTCCATTTTGGACACCGAAGGGAACCTCCGCAGTCAGGAGGAGGTCTTCTTCGACGCCATCGCCGCCCTCCAGAACATGGAGAACGAGACGGAGCGCAACGCCCTGGCAAACGACCTGTTCGGACGGAGCGCCACGGAGATGATCCCCCTGCTGAACGCCGGCGCGGGGAGCATGGAGGAACTGCGGGCCAAGGCTCACGACCTGGGCCTCGTGCTGGACGACGACGTCATCGACAGCGGCGTGGAGCTGACGGACACGATGGACAGTCTGAACCGGACAGTCGACGCCATGAAAATGCAACTTGGGGCGCAGATCATGCCTCTTGTCACCCAAGGCGCGCAGTTTCTCATTGACAATGTGATCCCTGTGCTCATGGCTATTATCTCCACGGCTGGCCCGGCCCTAGGGGATATCCTGGCCGATCTCCTACCGCCCTTGTTGGAAATTGTCCAGGCGGCGCTTCCAGTGCTGATCCAACTGCTGGACATTCTGATGCCGCTCCTTACCTGGTTGTTTGAAAACATCCTAATGCCGTGGATAACGTTTTTGACCGATACGGTGGGCGCAGTTCTCGGCTGGCTTGCCGAGACCGCGCTGCCCTGGATCGTGGACGCTGTTACCGCCGTGGGAGACGCCTTCGCCTCACTGAAGGAGGGCATCGACGACCGGATCGAGAGCATCAAGAGCAAAATCCAGAGCTTCCAGGACAAGGTCCAGAACGTGAAGGACCGCATCCACGGTTTCGTGGAGAATATCAAGAGCTTTTTCAATTTCTCCATCTCCTGGCCGAACATCCCCATGCCGCATTTCGGCATCAACCCCAGCGGGTGGACGATCGGCGACCTGCTGCAGGGCAGCATCCCCAGCCTCTCCATCGACTGGTACGCCAAGGCCATGGAGGACGGGCGCATCCTGACGAGGCCGACGATCTTCGGCTACGACGAGGACGACGGGCGCTTCCTGGCCGGCGGCGAACGGGGCAGCGAGGCCATCGTGGGAACGGCGTCCCTCATGCGCATGGTGCGCAGCGCGGCGGCGGAGGCCTCCGGCGCACGGGACGACGAGATCGTGGCCATCCTGCTGGACATCCAGAGCGCCATCGAGAGCCTGGCGGCCATGACGCTCGTCCTATACCCGGACACCGTGGTCGGCCGTCTGGCAAAGCCCATGGATGAGGCCCTGGGCCTCCTCCGCGCGCAGAAAGCGAGGGGAACGACATGAGCGCCATCGGGACGACGTTTTATTACGGCCTATACGGCCTCATGAACCGCCGAGGCATCCACACGGCCGCGCAGCTTAACCTCATCCAGCAGAGCCTGAGCATCGGCCCGGCCCAGCCCCGGACGGACTACACCGCCCTGCCGGGGTACGACGGGAGCCTGGACAAGAGCACGGCATACGGCCGGGTGTACTACGAGGACCGGCCCATCATCTGGACCTTCGCCATCCGGCCCGAGGACGACCCGGCGGACAAGCGGACCGCGGTCAGCGCCGCGCTGAACGGGCGGAAGATGCTCATCGTGCCGGACGAGGACCCGGACCACTACTACATCGGGCGGCTGCGGGTGACGGACTACAAGCGGGACCGGCTGCTGCGGCAGATCACCGTGGAGGCCGCGGCGGAGCCCTGGCGGTACTCCGAGGACGGGTATGAAAGCATTTCCGAGAGCCTTACCACCACGGCGACGATCATCACCCTGCCCAACAAGGACCGGCCGGTGGTGCCGCGCATAGTTATCTCCGCCGACACCGTGATCGGGTTTTCCAGCTGCTGGACGGGGAATTGGGTCACCAAGACCTACGCCTACGCCGACACGACGTACGGCGTGATCTCCAAGACCACCCTCCTGCGGGACGGCCTGACGGTGGGCGCGAGGCAGCCGTCGGTCTACGGGGGAGCCGGCTACACCTACGACGCCATCTCGGCCCGAACCTCGTCCGGCACCGGGACCATCGACATCGACTACGACACCGCGGAGCTATAAGCCATGTATCATATTTTTTACGACAATACCCCCCTATACCTCCCCGGCGGAGAAAACGCGGATTTTCGGCTGTACGTCCGGGAGGCGAGGCTGCAGATCGGCGTGGGCACGGCCGGAGCCCTGGACATGACCCTGGAGAAAAACCACCCCCTGGCGGGAGAGATCGCCGCACGGGTCGGCGTCGTGAAGGTCGTGAACGCCGCCGAGGACCGGACGGTGTTCCTGGGCCGCGTGCTGACCGACCGGGAGAACCTGGACGGCTCCCACACCTACACCTGCGAGGGCCGGATGGCCTGCCTCAACGACACGGCGATGCCCCCCTATAACTTCCCGGGAAACTACGAGAGCGACGCCGCCTACCAGACGGCGGTCACAAACGGCACCGTGCCGGCTTACTGGCTCGGGAAGCTGCTGGACTACCACAACGCCATGGCCTGGACCGCGGACAAGCAGGTACAGCTCGGGACCGTCACCGTGCGGAGCACGGGCTTCGAGCGGTCCTCGGAGGAATGGAAAAGCCTGTGGGCGGTCCTGAGCGGCGATCTGCCGGGAAGCCCCCTGGGCGGGTACCTCGTGCCGCGCTACGACAACGGCACGGACACGATGTACCTCGACTACCTCGCGGAGTTCACGGAGACAAACGACCAGACCGTCGCCTTCGGCGTCAATCTGGCGGATTTCAGCGTCACGGTGGACAGCACGGATTATTTCAACGCGGTGATCCCCCTGGGCGACGACGGCCTGACCTGCTCCGCGGCGGCGAACGGATATTACGGCACCGGGAACAAGTATTATAAATCCGGCCAGTACGTCATGACCCCCGGCGCCCGGGACGCCGGGTACGGGAACGTCGTGCGGATCGTCCAATTCGACGGCATCAGCACGGCGGCGGACCTCGTGACGGCGGCGGTGGCGTATCTGGACGCCGCGTCCGATTTGGACATCGGCGCGGTGAGCGCGGTGGATCGCTCCGGCATCGATGGGAACGTCCGGAGCTTCCGGGAAGGGAAGCTCCTGGAAATCGACATCCCCCCCATGGGCATCCACAAGACCTATCCCGTCATCGCCCTGGACATCGATCTCCTGGGCAGCCCGGAGACCGGGATCACCCTCCAGAACAAGGCCGGCACCATCTCCGGCGCAAGCTCCGGCGGCGGTGGCAGCTCCGGCGGCGTTGTCGTGGCGGGCGTCACGGGCGTCAAGGGCGACGCGGAAGGAGCCTTCCGGACCGGGGATGTCAGTCTGACCCCGGCGGACATCGGAGCGCTTCCGCTGACGGGCGGGACGGTCTCCGGCGACCTTTCCGTATCCGGCAATCTGCAGGCCGGGAATTACAAGACCAGCGGCGGCGAGCGGTATCCGT
>CAYNZM010000002.1:0-71480 GCA_964401725.1 uncultured Oscillospiraceae bacterium | reverse complement strand
TCCTCTGCGAGCGGGGCATCCGCACCTTCGAGACCTACACCCGCAACACCCTGGACCTCTCCGCCGTGCCGGTGCTGAAGGAGCTGACGCACCTGCCCGTGATCGTCGATCCCAGCCACGCCACGGGCCAGGCGAGCCTCGTGCCCTCCATGGCGCTGGCGGCGGCGGCCTGCGGCGCGGACGGCCTCATGATCGAGGTCCACAACGACCCCCTCCACGCCCTGTGCGACGGAGCCCAGTCCCTCACCCCGGCCCAGTTCGACAGTCTCATGCAAAAGGTCCGCAAGGTCCTCGAGGCGGTGCGGTCATGACCGTCGGCATCGTGGGCCTCGGGCTCATCGGCGGCTCCCTGGCCAAGGCCTTCCACCGGGCGGGGGGCCGGACCGTCCTCGGCTGCGCTGGTACGAGTACCACGGAGGAGTTTGCCCTCCTCGCCGGGGACATCGACGGGGTCCTCACCCCGGAGCGTCTGCCGGAGTGCGAGCTGGTCCTGCTCGCGGCCTATCCGGAAGCGTGTATTGAATATCTCCGGGAGAATGCCGAGAGCTTCTCCAAGACCGGCATCGTTATGGACTGCGGCGGCACGAAAAAAGGCATCTGCGACGCCGCCTTTCCTCTCGCGGCGGCCCACGGCTTCACCTTCGTGGGCGGGCATCCCATGGCGGGGACCCAGTTTTCCGGCCTCAAGTACGCGAAAGAGACCATGTTTGACCGGGCTCCCATGGTCATCGTTCCCCCCCGGTACGACGACATTGACCTGCTCGCCCGGGTGAAAGCCCTTTTGAAGCCCCTGGGCTTTGGGCGCATCAGCGTTACCACCGCGGAGGCCCACGACGAGATGATCGCCTTCACCTCCCAGCTGGCCCACGTCGTCTCCAACGCCTACATCAAAAGCCCCACCGCCGGTCGGCACAAGGGTTTTTCCGCCGGGAGCTACCGGGACATGACCCGGGTGGCCTGGCTGAACGCGGATATGTGGTCGGAGCTGATTTTGGAAAACCGGGAGAACATGCTATCGGAGCTGGACATCCTCCTCGGGAACCTCACCCAATACCGAAACGCCGTCGCAAACGACGACCGGGAAACCCTCCGGTCCCTGCTGCAGGACGGCAAGCTCCGCAAGGAGGAGATCGACGGATGAGCGCGATGATCGATGTGGCTGCCTCCCGGAGCTACCGGGTGGAAATCGGTCCCGGGATGCTGCCCCTCGCCGGAGAGCGGGTGAAGACCCTCTTTCCCAAGGCGGAACGGGTGGTCATCGTCTCGGACGACGCGGTGTTTCCCCTGCACGGAAAGCCCGTTCTGGACAGCCTGCAGGCCGCGGGCGTCTCCGCGGACACCTATATCATCCCCCACGGCGAGGCGTCGAAAACCGCCGCCACCCTGCTGGAGCTTCTGAACTTCCTGCCCGGGGCGGGCCTGACCCGCACCGACGCGCTTCTCGCCCTCGGCGGGGGCGTGGTGGGCGATATGACAGGCCTTGCCGCGGCGGTATACCAGCGGGGCATCGGGTATATCCAGTGCCCCACCACCCTTCTCGCGGCAGTGGATTCCTCCGTGGGGGGCAAGACCGCCGTGGACCTCCCGGCGGGCAAGAACCTTATGGGAGCCTTCTGGCAGCCCCGGGCCGTGCTCTGCGACACGGAGGTCCTCGACACCCTCCCGCCGGACATCTTCGCGGACGGCTGTGCGGAGGTCGTGAAGACCGCGATCCTCTTCGATCCCGACCTGTTCGAGACCCTGAACGGCCCGGACTTTGACCGGGAGGCGGTCATCGCCCGCTGCGTCCGGCACAAGCGGGACATCGTGGCGGAGGACGAGTTCGACACCGGACGCCGGGGGCTTCTCAATCTCGGTCACACCCTGGGCCATGGCATCGAGGCCGCGTCGGATTTCTCCGTCTCCCACGGGCAGGCCGTGGCCATGGGCACCTGCGTCGTGACCCGGGCGGCGGCGAAAAACGGTATTGCGGACCCATCCCTGCCAGGGCAGGTGGAGGCTCGCTTCCGGGCTTTCGGTCTCCCCACCCAGACGGATCGGGACCTCAGGGAGCTTATGCCCTATCTTCTCAAGGACAAGAAGCGCTCCGGGGGACTGGTGAAGCTCATCGTGCCCAAGGCCCTGGGGGACTGCGTGCAGATCCCCTTGGACCGGGAGGCGCTGTATTCTTTTCTGAAAGCGGGGATGTAAGTTGATCGCCACCATCCAGCCGTCGCACCTCGCGGGGGAAATTCCCGCCATCGCGTCGAAATCCCAGGCCCACCGGCTCCTCATCGCCGCGGCTTTGGCGGACCGGAAGACACGCCTCCGGTGCTCCACCCTCTCGGCGGACATCGAGGCCACCGCCGCCTGCCTGCGGGCTCTGGGGTCGGAAATTTCCTATGATTCCGGTGAGTTTTTCGTAACGCCCATCCGGGAGATGCCCGCATCCGCCCTTCTGGACGCGGGGGAATCCGGGTCCACCCTGCGGTTTCTGCTGCCGGTGGTATGCGCTCTGGGGGTGGAGACGGACATCCGGCTCCACGGCCGCCTGCCGGAGCGTCCCCTGTCCCCCCTGTGGGAAGAGCTCATACGCCACGGCGCGGACCTCACCCGGCCGGACCCGGAGACCATCCATGTGTCCGGGCTTTTCCACGGCGGGGACTTCACTCTCCCGGGAAACGTCTCCAGCCAGTTCGTCAGCGGGCTTCTCTTTGCCCTGCCGCTGACCGGGATGCGCTGCACCATCCGCCTCACGGGAGAGATGCAGTCCGCGTCCTATGTGGACATGACCCTCCGGGCTCTGGATGCCTTCGGGGTGGAGCATCGCCTCGTGCGGGACACCTACATCCTCCCGGCGGAGCAGCGCTATCACTCCCCGGGGGAGGCCGTGGTGGAGGGGGATTGGTCGAACGGAGCCTTTTGGGTCTGCGCGGACCGCATCCTCGGCGGGACCCTCACGGTTACGGGTCTCGACCCCCGCTCCCCCCAGGGGGACCGGGCGGTGGCGGAGGTTTCCCGGCGTATTTCCGCGGGGGACGCCGTCGTGGACTGCCGGGACATCCCGGACCTCGTGCCGGTGCTGGCGGTGCTGGCGGCGGTAAGTCCCGGAACGACGGATTTCACCCACGCGGAGCGTCTGCGCCTGAAGGAGAGCGATCGACTCGCCGCCACCGCCTCCCTGCTGCATGCTCTCGGCGGGCAGGTATATGAGCAACCTGATAGCCTCACCGTTACGGGGGTTTCTCAGCTCACCGGCGGCAAGGTGGACAGCTTCAACGATCACCGCATCGCCATGTGCGCGGCGGTGGCGTCCCTGGCCTGCGGCGGACCGATCATCCTGCGCGGCGCGGAGGCTGTGAACAAATCCTATCCCGCCTTCTGGTCGGACTTCGCCCGGCTGGGCGGGACCGTGACCCTGGAGGACACGCCATGAACAGCATCGGAAATCTCTATCGCTTCACCATCTGGGGTCAGTCCCATGCCCCGGCCATCGGGGTCACTGTAGAGGGCATCCCCGCGGGCTTCCGCCCGGATTGGGAGCAGCTTTCCGCTTTCCTCGCCCGGCGGGCTCCGGGGCAGGGAGCGTTCTCCACGCCCCGGAAGGAGGCGGATGTCCCGGAGGTCCTGGCGGGTCTGAACGATGAGGGCCTGGCCTGCGGCTCACCCATGACGGTGATGCTCCGAAACACCAACACCCGGTCCGGGGACTATGAAAACCTCCGGCGCATCCCCCGTCCGGGCCACGCGGACTATACGGCGTTCGTGAAATACGGCGGCGGTCGGGACGTTCCCGGGGGCGGGCAGTTCTCCGGGCGGATGACGGCATCCCTCTGCGTGGCCGGGGGTATCGCCATCCAGCTTTTGGAAGCCCAGAGCATCGCCATCCATGCACGCATCGCCTCCATCGGCGGGGTGACCGATCCCGAGGCCATGCAGACCGTCCTGCAGGCCGCAAAGGACGCGGGGGATTCCGTGGGGGGCATCATCGAATGCGTCAGCGAGGGCGTTCCCGCGGGTCTCGGCGATCCCATGTTCGACGGCATGGAAAACCGTATCGCTCGGCTTATCTTTGGCATTCCCGCCGTGAAGGGCGTGGAGTTCGGAGCGGGTTTCGCCGCGGCAGCCATGCACGGCAGCGAGAACAACGACTCCTTTTACTACGACAAATCCGGCACGGTCCGCACCCGGACAAACCACGCCGGGGGCATCCTGGGGGGCATCACCACGGGCATGCCCATCGTCTTCCGGGCCGCCGTGAAGCCCACCCCCAGCATCGGCATGGAGCAGGACAGCGTGGACCTCGTGACCCGCGAGAACGCAAAGCTCACGGTCCGGGGACGGCACGATCCCTGCATCGTGCCCCGGGCGGTGCCGGTGGTGGAGGCCGCCGCGGCCTGCGCGGTCTACGATGCCGGAAAGGAGGCGGGGGCATGGAGCTGAATGACCTGCGCCGGGAGATCGACGCCATCGACGGGGAGATCATTTCCCTGCTGGAGCGGCGGATGGACGTGGCTTCTTCCATCGCGGACGCCAAGGCCCGGACGGGAAAGCCCATCCTGGACGCCGCCCGGGAGGCGGAAAAGCTCGCCGCCGTGAAAGCATCCTGCCGCCCGGAGACCGCCGAGGGCATCGCGGGCATCTTCGAGAGCGTTATGTCCGCCAGCCGCGCACACCAGGCACGGCGAATGGAGTCGTCCCATGGGAAATAGCTTCGGGCTCCTGGGGCGGCACCTGGGGCATTCCTGGTCCCCGGCGATCCACGCCCGCCTTGCGGGGTACGACTACGGCCTCTGCGAGCTCGAACCGGGGGCGGTGGCGGATTTCCTTGCCGCGACGGACCTCGCGGGCATGAACGTCACGATCCCCTACAAAAAGACCGTGATGCCATTCTGCGTGAGCCTATCCCCCGCGGCCCGGGCAGTGGGCAGCGTGAACACCCTCGTCCGCACCCCCGAGGGCTGGCACGGGGACAACACGGACTACGCGGGGTTCCTGGCCCTCGCCCGGAGCCTGAACGTCCCCCTGGCAGGGAAAAAGGCCGTGGTCCTCGGCACCGGCGGGGCATCCCTCGCGGTGGCCGCGGCGCTGAAAGACCTGGACGCGGAACCCATCGTCCGCATCTCGAGACATGGTCCGGACAACTACGAAAACCTCGCAAACCATGCCGACGCCCGGATTTTGGTGAACGCGACGCCGGTGGGCATGTACCCGAGTACAGAGGCCTCCCCGGTCGATCTGGAGGCGTTTCCCCGGCTGGAGGCGGTGCTGGACCTCATCTACAACCCCCTGCGGACCCGGCTTCTGCTGGAGGCAGAGGCCCGGGGCATCCCCCGCGCCAACGGCCTGCGGATGCTGGTGGCCCAGGCCCGGGGTTCGGCGGAGCAGTTTGCAAAAACATCCATCCCTGACGGACAAGTGGAGACCATCACCCGGGACCTCACCCGGCAGATGGAGAACATCGTCCTCATCGGCATGCCGGGCTGCGGGAAATCCACCGTCGGAGCGATCCTCGCTGAGCGCCTGGGGCGGGAGCTTCTCGACGCGGATGATGAGATCGTCCGTCGGACAGGCATGTCTATCCCGGACATCTTCGCCGCCGAGGGGGAACCCGGCTTCCGACGCCGGGAGACGGAGGTCCTCGCGGACCTCGGGAAACGCTCCGGGGCCATTATCGCCACCGGCGGCGGCTGCGTCACCCGGGAGGAAAACTACCCTCTCCTGCGGCAGAACGGCGTGCTCGTGTGGCTCCGGCGGAACGTAAACGCCCTCCCCACCGAAGGCCGCCCCCTGTCCCAGCGGACCTCCCCCGCGGCTCTGTACGAGGCGCGAAAGCCGCTGTACGAGCGCTTTGCGGACATCCAAATCGAAAACGATACCACCGCCGAACACGCGGCGGACGCGATCCTGGAGGCATTGCCATGAAGCTTCTCATCCTGAACGGACCAAACCTCAACATGCTCGGCATCCGCGAGCCGGACATCTACGGACGCCGGACCTACGACGACCTGGACCGGTACATCCGGGAGATCTGCGCCGGCCACGGCATCGAGTGCGAGGTCTTCCAGTCGAACCACGAGGGGGTTCTCGTGGACATGATCCAGTCGGCGTACGGCGTGGTGGACGGCATCGTCATCAATCCCGCGGCCTACACCCACACGAGCGTCGCGATCCTGGACGCCCTGAAAGCGGTGTCGCTCCCGGCGGCGGAGGTGCATCTTTCCGACGTGAACGCCCGGGAGGATTTCCGGCGCGTCTCCTACCCCGGCATGGCCTGCGAAAAGACCTTTGCCGGCCGCGGCTTCGAGAGCTACAAGCTCGCCATCGAGTATTTATTCGATAAATACGGGGCATGACAGCGGCAAAACCGGCTCCGTTCCCTGGTTGGAACGGAGCCGGTTTCTTGTTTGTTTTCCCGGGTTTTCAGTCCTTCTTTTCGTCCTCGGTGATGACGACGTCGGCCTCCACGGTCTTGCCGGCGTTCTCGTCGATGTTCAGGACCTGCTTGGCCTTCTTCTTGGCCTTGGACCAAAGCACGCCTGCCACGGCGGCTACCGCCACCACGATGCCCGCCACGGCCTGAATCGCCATGGAGGTCACGGAGGGGTCCACATACGCAAAGGCCGGGACCATCAGCGCCACGGCCATGCCGGTGAAGAAAAACGCGAAACGGAGCTTTTTCAAGGTGATTATCCTTCTTTCTGTTATTGTATCCGGTTTAGTATAGCATCCCCCGCGGGGATTGGCAAGTAAAAATCCCTCAGCCGAGCTCGTCCAGCGCGGCGTACAGGGCCTCGTTGTCGGCCTCGTCCCGGACGGCGATGCGCACGAAGCTCTCCCCGCCGAAGCCGTCCTTCGGGGCAAGGTCTTTTATGAGGATATCCCGCTCCAGGAGCTTATCCGCCAGGGCCTTGGAGGTCATGCCCTCCACCCGGCACATCACGTAATTCGCCTCCGAGGGGCAGGGCGTCAAAAACGGATACGACGCAAGACGCTCGATCATCCCCTGCCGGTTCTCCGCGATGCGATCACAGGCGGCGGCGTAGGACCCGGCGTACAGACCGCTGACCTGCAGGAAGTACTCCGCGAAGGAATTGATGTTCCACACCGGGAGAAGGTCCTTCATCCGGGCGAGAAGCTCTGTGTCGGCGGAGGCCACGACCCCGAGCCGCAGACCGGGCACGCCGTAGGATTTCGAGATGCTCTTCACGACGACGAGGTTCGGGAATCGGCTCAGAATATCGTCCTCCAGGAGGGTGAAGCGCTTCTCCCCCGCGGCAAAGTCCACGAAGGATTCGTCCACTATAAGCCTCGACCCCGCGGCGCGGGTGATCTCACAGAGCTCCAGGACCTCGTTTTTCGCGAGGAAGGCGCCGGTGGGGTTGTCGGGATTGACGAGGATGAGATTCCCGCAGGAGGCCGCAGCTTCCCGCAGCCGGTGGAGATCGAAGCAATAGCCCGTCTCCGCGAGGGGGATATGGGTAAACGCGCAGTCCGGGAAACAGCGGACGTACTCGTTGAAGGCCGGGAGGGTCACCGCCGTTTTGCCGGAAAGAATACGGCCCAGGGTGTTGATGAGCTCCGCGGCACCGTTGCCAACGAGGATATGCTCCTGCTTTATGCCGAACATCTTCCCGGCGAGCAGCCGCATATCCGCCATGCCGGAGGGGTACTGGGTCAGCAGGGCATCGTACATGTACCGCATCTGGTCCTGCATCTTCCGGGGCGGATAGTAAGGGTTCACGAGATAGCAGAAATCCCGCAGACGGTCATACCGCCAGTAGCCCCCAAAATGCCGTCCGTAGGCGTGGAGACGCTCCGCCGGGGGAGCAAACAGCGTGTTTGCGATGTCGAGGTCCTGAGCGTCGTCGATCTCGTACCACTTGATGTCCCCGAGCTCGTACGCCCGCAGGCCCGCAAACGGCAGGTGAGCGAGGGCTTTGAGGACCATCTCGTAGTACTGGTTGTCCCCATAGGCCCGGATGTAGGCGCTGAGAAAGGGCTCGTACTGGTCCGCGGAGAAGGACCGGCTGAACTTATAGACGTTCACGGTCTTGCAGTATTCCTCCGCCCGGTCAAAGCGGAAATCCCGCTTCTCCACGAATTCTGTGATGACGCCGTTCTCGTCCACGAGGGTCATGGTCCCATCCATCCAGGGCCGGTATTTCGCCACGGCCACCACGTTGGGGGCGTCGAAGTCCATGAGCTCCCGGATGAGCCGTGGCTCGTAGATGAGGTCCGACTCCAGGAGGATCGTGTCGTCCGAGGTCAGGACCTCCCGAGCGAGATACAGGGAATAGATGTTGTTCGTGGCGGCGTAGTCCGGGTTCTCCACGAAGGTGAGGTCGAAGTCCGCGAGCTTCTCCCGGGCGAAAGCCTTGAGCTTTTCGCCCTCATACCCCACCACCAGGGTGAACTTCCGGATGCCTGCCTGCCGCAGGGCCTCCGCGGCGTGCTCCAGCAAGGTCCTGCCCCCCACCTGCACCATGCATTTCGTTTGATTGTTCGTATAGGCTCCCAGGCGTTTGCCCATGCCGGCGGCCAGCATCAATGCCTGCATATCTCAATCCTCCCGAATTAACCGTGCGTAAAGCCCCAAAAACGTATATCCCATGCGCCGATGGAGGGACAGGGTGTTTTCGTTGTCCGCCCCGAGGAAGGCAAGGCCACGCTTCCCCTCGTCCCGAACGAGATTCCAGGTGCTGGCGGTGATGGCCCGGCCCAGGCCCTGGCCCCGCATGTCCGGGTTCGTCACGAGGCCGTTGATGACGGCGAATTCCTCCGTCTCCGCAGACAGAGCGTTGGTGGCGGCGAGACGGCCGTCCCCCGTCCGCATGACGAAGAGCCGTCCGAAGCCCTCCCTCACCCGGCGGATGAGGCTCTCGCACAGGCTGTCGTAGGTGTAAACGGTGTTGTAGATGTGCTCCGTCATCATGAGGGACGCGATCTCCGGGATATCCGCCTCCCCCGCCGGAGTGACGGTAAGCTCGCTTCTGCCGTCCATCTCCTTGTCGGCGGTGATGACGTGGCTCAGCTCATAGGCGTACCGCCCCGGGGGAAGCAGCGGCGCGAGACGGTCTATGTCCGCCTGCTTTCCCGTGATGACCTTGGGGTCCAGCTCCCGAAGGAGAGGCAGAAGCTCCTGTGGGTCGATGCCGGTGCGGCTGTAGAGATGCAGAGCGTCGTAGTAGCGATAGGCCGCGGCGGTGATGGTCCCGTCCTGTTCGCAGGTCCACATACCGAGACCCTCGGCCTCCGTGCCGCAGGCCAGCATGTCCATATAGAAGTAGAAGCAGAGAGTTTTGTCCTCCCCGATGTAGTCCCGGACCCGGGGGATGTCGCTGTCGTTGCAGCGGATGAGCATGGCTTATTCCTTCGCTTTCTTCTGGTTTTCCAGGATGCGTCCCAGGAGGTATTTCGCGCCGTAAACGCCGCTCTCCCCGAAGTGGTAGAGCCTCTCCCGGCGCACGGATTCGATGACGTCGGCGTAGTCCTCCCGGTGGGCGAGCATGTCCCCGGCGATGGACGCCGCGCGATCCCGGACCGCCTCCGGCTCCACCGCCACCCCCAGCAGGGAGCGGATATTGTCGTCCGGGGCGTATTTTTTTACGTCCTCCTCCGTCCAGTCGTCGTTTACGAGCTTCCGGGGGGTGTTCACGAAGAGGACGGGTTTTTTCGTCGCCACGGCGTATTCGTAGCCGATGTTGGACCAGTCCGTCACCAGGATGTCCGCGGAAAACACCGTCTCGTTGGAGCTGAAATCCGTCTGGAAGCGGAAGCGGTCCGGGGCATACCCCGCGCTGGCGGATTTTATCGCCTCGAAGCGCTGGGGAAACCGCCGGAGATACTGGGGGTGGGGCCGGACGGTAATGTCGTACCCCGCCGCGAGAAGAGGCTCCGCCAGGTCCGCCAGGCAGGAATCCAGCACGTTCCCCTCCTGCCAGGAGGGAGCGATGAGGACGGTTTTCGGGTCGTGGTCGGTTGTTTCCATGGCGTCGTACTGGGCGGCCATGTTGTCGATGACGCCGTATCCGCAGGGGACCATGCGCTGGTCCGGCAGGCCGTGGACCCGGTTCCAGGCCCGCATCTCCTCCTCGAAGCCCGGGGTGGGGGTCAGGAGCGTGTCGAAGTGGTCCAGAGCGCCGCTGCGGAGGGTCACAAGGCCCGAGAACATCCCGTGGAAGATGTAGACGTACTCGATGTCCCTGCGGACGTAGGAGCGTTTGTACTGGTACGTTTCCAGGTCCGGCATGGTCATGCAGACGATGTCCGCGTCCAGCTTCATGAACATGGTGATCATCCGGCGCTCGCCGATGTAGTACGGATGGATGCGGGGTTCGGATTTCGCAATGGCAAAAATCTGGTCGTTGGGGTCGGAGGTGATGTAGTGGATGGTCACGTTGGACCGGCGGAGAAGCTCGGATATGATATTCTGGAAGTATTTGTAAAACCCGCTGCCCTCGGAGTAGAAGACGAGCTTCTTGTTCACCACGGAGAAAAAGCGCTTGTAGTCGGCTTTTTCCCGGGCCTTGAGCTCCTTGGTCTGGGTCGGGCCCATGGAATCGAGCTTCCGCAGCTCCTCCCGGCTGGCGGCGAGGTCCGCGTAATCGACGTAGTTTTTCGGCGGCTGGAGGAGGTTACACAGAAGCTGTACGCCAATGGTCATGAGGTTCGAGAAGCTCCAGTACAGCGCGACGCCCACGGACACGAACGCGCCGAGGACCAAGGAAATGCCCACGGAGATGCCGTTTGTTACGAGCTGCTCCGGGCGGGACTGCTCCCGCTGGAGGGGGTTCACGCGGTTCTGAGCAAGGCTCAGGATCACCGCCGCTCCCGCCGCCGCGAGGGGCATGAGCCACGCGGCTCCCCCATCCGTCACCGGCACGAGGCCGAGGCCCGGCGCGGTGCCCGTGTCCGCGATGCGGTGGATGACGCCGATGAGTCCCAGCAGGACGATGATCTGGATGGCAAGCGGCACCATGGTGAGGAGCGGATGATAGCCCGTCTGCTTATACATCGCCGCGGTGGCCTCGTCGATGCGCTCCCGGTCGCCGTAAAACTCCGCTTTGATGCGGTTCACCCGGGGCAGGATGGAGACCATCTTGAGGCCGTTGCGATTGGACCACAGGGACACCGGCAGCAGCAAGAGCTTCGTCAGCAGCGTGAACAGCGCGATGGCCGCGATCCAATTGGGCAGAAGCCCATAGCAGAAGTCCATCACATGGGCGAAGATGTCTGTCAGGAAGTTTATCATGTTCCGTGCCTCACAGGATCAGTAGAAGCTGTCGTACAAGGGCTCGATGAGGTCCGCGTAGCCGTAATTGTACCAATAGCGTTCCTTGTAGAGAATATCGTCCCGGTCGCCGTCGTAGAAGAACACGCCGAAGACGTTGTACCGCTCGAAGCCGTTGGCCTCCGCGTCCCACTGGTCCAGGTTCCCGATCCAATCCACCTCCGGGTACTGGGTCATGTACCCCCAGACCCGCGTGCAGCGGATGCGGTGGTCACCCTCGGACCAGTCGAAGAACGTCGTGCCGTAGTCCTCGTAGTCCTTCCCCAGCAGGGAGAGGATCGTGGGCATCACGTCCTCCTGGGCCACCGGCGCGGAGGAAATCTCCATCTCGTCCCGGTGCTCGCCGGGGAGCTTGATCATGCCGACGGTCTGGAAGCACTCGAAATACCCGTGGTCGGCGGAGATGATGATGGCCGCGTCGTCGTAGACCCCGGCGTCCTTCAGGTATTGGAAGAACGTATCCAGCATCACGAGATAGCCGTGCAGCGCTGTTTCGCGATCGGACTCGTCCTCGTCGCATAGGTAGCCGTCGTAGTCCACGACATACGGGAAATGCGCTCCGGCCATGTGGTACCACTGGAACATGCTGTGCTCGTCCGTGAGGGTGATGCCCTCCTCCTCCAGGGAGGAGCGGAAGTCGTAGTTGATGCGGAGCTTCGTGACCCCCTGGAAGGTGGAGATGTCCACGATGCCGCCGGTGGAGACGCAGAAATCGTTTTTGAGCATGATGGGCATGTAGCGATAGAGGGACATGTCGAGAACGAACTCAAAAAACAGCGGCGTCACCACAAGTCGTCCCGCCTCCACCACGTTGTCCGCCTTGCCCAGCATGTTCTCCGCGCCGAGAGCGGCATAGTTCGATTCCATGTAGAGGTTCGCCTCGTAGCCGTTTTCATGCAGGGCGTCGAAGAAGCCCGCGGCGGAGTCGCTGTGCCAGGCGTTATACACCGCCTGCCGGGTGGGGACGGTGGTGTCGAAGTACTGGTGCGTCGCGAGGTACAGGAGGCTCGGGAAGGTGAAGGAGTAGCAGGAGGACATGTTGTCGAAGTACAGGAAGTCCTTGAACGTCTCCTCCAGAGAGGGGTCGGCGGCGAGCTGCTCCTCGAAGATCAGGGGATTGAACTGGTCGAGGGTGATGAAAATAATGTTCTCGTCCGTGGAAAACGTGAACTGGTCCGCGCCGGAGAGCTGCAGATTGGGCTCCGAGCGGTCCTCCGGCACCCAGGTGGTCACAAGGGCCACGGCCTGGGCCGCCACCAGCGCGAGAGACGCGATGAGGGTCACGGTCCGGGCCTGCTCCGGGAAGAACAGCCCCAGCACCGAAAGCCCCGCCAGCACCGCGAGCCACAGCAGGAGGTTCCGGGTGGCCTGCCGGGGGAAGTCGTGCCAGTCGAAGGTGTTGCCGTCCAGCTTCTGCAGAACGTCGCCATTGAGGAACGACCCCTGGAGATACGCCATCACCGCGAGTCCCAAAAGAAGCCCCATGGCGATGCCCCGGGCCCTTCCGGGGAGCAGGGCAAACACCGCCGCGATGACCAGGGTGATGCCCAGCGTCGCAAGACCGAAGGCCGGCACCAGGCTCCCCGCCGAGAAGGTAAGGTACGCCTGGTTCGCGTTCACGATGTCCAGCGGTCCGAAAAAGACCACGGTGAAGCTCATAAGGAACGCCGGAGCCAGAAGGGTAAGGAACCGCTTCCGCCAGCCCTGCCAGTACGTACCGCGGTCGGGATTGTCGTTCATGGCGAAGTCCTCTCTGGAATAAGATTAACAGCCGTTAAGCGTGATTAACAAAACGCAAACCGGCCTGTCCACCAAATATATAAATTGTACCACGCTTTCCACGGGATTACAACCGCTTCCCGGCACCGGAGACGGGATATTTTTCACCCAAATCCCGGATGAAGTTGCCTATTGACGGGAAAAATAAAAGATTTTATAATCGAGGGAGTGAATTTTTCCAAGGAGACAGACATATGGAAACCATCGCCGCTCCTCTGCCCGGCGCTGCCGTAGCCGCGCCCAAGGCCCGCTGGTTCCGGGCCGATAACATCCGCTACATCCTTCTGTTCAACGTCATCGCGGAGCACATGCTCACCCAGACCGGCGTCGGCTCCGGCGCCGCCCCGGTGAACATCACCGCCCACTGGCTCGTCACCGTCATCGTCTGCTGGTCCCGGATGATCACCATGCCCGGGTTCTGCTTTATCTCCGGGTACTTCTCCAAAAAGGGCTATAAATGCTACCAGAGCGCGATCTTCGATTTTCTGGTACCGTACCTCATCTTCAACAGCCTCTTCGTCCTGTGCTACGGCACCAGCGCTCAGAACCTCTTTACCCCGACGTTCGCGTACTGGTACCTTATGTGCATGTTCTTCTGGAAGCTGCTGACAAAAGCCCTTCAGCAAATCAAGTACATCGTGCCGATCTCCTTCGCCGTGGCGCTTCTCGTGGGAGCGTTCTGCCCGGACGTGGGGCATTTCATGAGCATCAGCCGCACCATCGGGTTTCTGCCGTTTTACCTCATCGGCATGAAGCTCAGCCGGGAGGACGTACGAAAGCTCGAAAACCTCCCGAAGGTCCCGGTGCTCATCGCCACCATGGCGGTCCTGGGCGTGTGGGGCTGGCTGAACGTGAAGGGCGTTTTCCACATCGACTTCTTCTACTACTGGGCCTCCTTCCAGGGTGATCCCGCCCATCCGGAATTTGCCCTGTTCTCCTACGGCATCGGAAAGGGTCTGCTGCTCCGGGTCCTGGGGTACGGCGTGTCCTTCCTGCAGATCATCTTCCTGTTCGTGTTCATACCGGACAGGTCGCTGCCCGTCCTGCGGGACGGCGGTACCCGGACCATGGTCCCGTACCTGCTGCACACCTACGTCATCATGTTCATGCGGAACGTCTACGCCCTGGTGTTTGCCGCGGCTCCGGGTCTCAATCAGTGGTATGTGACGGTCCCCGTGGCGCTTCTCGTGGGCGTCGGGGTCATGAGCCTGCTGGGGCTTCCCGTCTTCAACGACTGGTACAACGCCATGATCAAATGGATCAAATCCGTCTGCACCCAGGAACCCATGAACGCACAGTAAACCGCATACAGAATTACCGCCTGCGTGGAAAACCGCAGGCGGTATTATTTTCATGTCAGGGTGATGCCGAGGAGCTCCTGGTTTCGCGTGCCCATGACCACGGTGTTGTTGTAGACCACCGGGCTGGCCTCCGTGGTGCAGCCGAAGGGATACACGTCGTACAGCGTGCCGTCCAGGCCGTCCAGCCAGTAGAGCTTTCCCTGGATGCAGCTGGCGTACAGCACATAGCCATGCCCGTCCCGGTCGTAGAAGCAGGTGGGCGTGGACCAGGAATAGCTGTCGGAGGTGAAGGTCCAGAGCTCGTCGCCCGTGGCGGTGTCCAGCGCGAGGAGCTGGCCGTTGTAGCCGTTCGGATGCCGCGCCATAGAGACGTAAAGGATGCCGTCGAGGCTCCCCTTCCCCAGGGCCAGGGACCCCTGCACGCCGCCGGAGAGGCCCTCCTCGGAGTAGCAGGTATAGTCGTGGTGCCAGACCTCCCGCCCGGTCACGGCGTCGATCTTCCAGACCGGGATCGTGGCGGAACTCCAGCTTCGGAAGCCCAGGTGGAAGGAGGTGGAGAGGTAGATGTACGGACGGCCCGTGCCGTCCACCTCCAGGACACCGGTGCAATTCGTGTCGTCCAGGCAGTCGAAGCGCCACTCGATCTCGAGAGTGTTCAGATCCAGGCAGATGAAGTCCCCGCCGTTGTCCGCGAGGAAGAGATGCCCCCGCCAGATGATCGAGCTGTCCTCCATGCCGTAGAGCATGTCCTTCGCGGAGTCGGACTCGAAGGTGAATTTCACCTCCTCCGGGTCGATGTACAGAGTCCCCGCGGCCTCGTCGTAGCGCGTGTTCAGCTTCACGAGGTAGAGGACGCCGTTCTCGCCGGGGTAGATGAGCTGATCCGTCTCCGCGTCCACCAGGGCGGAGCTGTCAAAGGCGGACCAGTCCGGCCGGGGCGAGAAGGTGTCGTAGTTTCCGAAGGTGTGGAGGACCGAGCCGTCGATAAGGCTCACGACCAGGACCCGGGGCAGCTCGCCGTAATTGTTCGCAAGGCCGCCGCCCACATAGAGGATGGGATACCCCCGGGGGTCCAGGGCTCCGGCTCCCTTGAAGGACCAGCCGAGATACAGGCGGTCCCGGGTGTAGTCCCCGGTGTCCAGGTCCAGGAAGTAGACGTATCCGTCCAGCGTGCAGTAGATGACCTCCACAAGACCGTCCTTTTCCTTGGCCCAGTCATACATGTTCATGATCTGCTTCGTGCTGTCCGGCCACTCCACGATGAGGGGCTGCCCGGTCCAGCCGCTGCCGCCCCAGTAGCCGCCGCTGGTGGAGCTGAGACCGTCCGTCCCCACCCGCCAGTGGTCCCCGAAGCGCCGGTCCGCGATCTCCGCGACGCCGTACTGGGCGGTATCCCGGAAGTTGTTCCCCCGGAAGGTGATGATGCCCTTCACGGACGTATAGTCGCTCGCGCCGCCGAAGTCGATGCGGTGGGCGTCATCCGCCTGATAGTTTTCCACGAGCTCCCCGTCCACGGCGATGCGGGTGGAGGTGATGACCTCCGAAACGCTCCGCACCGGCGAGAACTCCGGCAGGGGCGTGGGCACCGGGGTAGGCTCCGGCGTGGGGGACGGCGTGGGTGTCGGCGTGGGGGTGGGGGTGGGCGTGGGGGACGGCGTAGGAGAGGCGTAGGCAGCGCTCTCCGTGATCTCCGCGAGAGCACTTCCCTCCTCCGCCAGCATGGAGGCCGTGCCGTACAGCAGCGTCCCCAGGCACACCAGCAGCGCCGTGAATATCGCGAGCTTCAAAAACCACCCGCGGACTTCCTTTCGTGACATAGCTTTCGTTCCCGATCTCTATAGTTTCTTTCTTACTTCACTCCGTAAAATGGACGTGGTTGTTGATGTGGTCGGCACAGAAGCAATGATAGCCCGCGCAGCGGCTGCAGAAGCGGAATTCCAGGCCGGGATTGTCCGCGTCGGTCCGGCCGCAGACGGCGCATTTGCGGGTGTAGCCCGCGGCGGCCTGCTCGCGGTGGATGCGCTGGGCTGCCTGCTTGAACTCGATGGTCCGGGCCTTCTGCTTGGCGGCCTGCTTCACCCGGCTGGGCCGGACGCGGTCGAAAAGCCACTCCCCGCAGAAGACGAGATAGGCTCCCATAGCCACCACGGGGATGAAAGCATAGCCGATCTGCCCCGCGAGCAGCGCCATGACGAACTCCACGGCAAACAGCGCGGCATCCGCCCAAGCCAGCCACTTCATCTTCACCGGGATGATAAAAAACAGAAGGACACGCTGCTCCGGCCATAGGGTCGCGAAGGCGAAAAACAGGGAGAGGTTCAGATACGTGGCGGAAACCAGGATGCGTCTCCCGCCCAGCCAGTAGACGACGAGGGAATACAGCGCCGTCAGAAGAAGGCCGCTGAAATAGTAAATCGTGAACTTCCCCGCACCCCATGCGTTTTCCAGAGCGGAGCCGATGAAATAATAAAAGTACAGCGACACCGCCAGCCACAGCACACCGCTGGAGGTGGGCACGAGGACGTAGGTCACGATCCGCCAGACCTGACCCCGGCAGAACAGCGCGGGATCGAAGTACAGCAGAGAATACAGCGTGTTCGTGGTGTCCATGAGCCCGAAAACCCAGACGAGGACGTTTCCGATGACGATGTACAGCATGAGCCGCGGGATGCCGAACCGGGGATGGGCAAGGCAGAAGCGGTCTATTTTGGTATTGAGCGCTCGCATAGAATTCACCTCCCGTCTATCATACCCTGTTCCGGCAAAAAAGTCCACAATTTACCGCCGGATTTTTTGAATATGCCGCTTTCCAATCCGGGAAGATTGTGGTATAGTGGTTTTTGTATGAATATGTCAGAAGAAAACATCATAGAAGGCAAGAACGCCGTCATCGAAGCCCTCCGGGCCGGACGACCCCTGGACAAGATCTTCCTTGCCAAGGGCTCCGGGGACAAGGCTCTGGGCTTCATCGCCTCCAACGCGAAAAACGCCGGCATCCCCGTTACGGAATGCGACCGACGCAAGCTGGACGGCATGAGCGCCACGAACGGCGCGCACCAGGGCGTCATCGCCGTGGCCGCCGCGAAGGAATATTGCTCGGCGGAGGACATCCTGGCCCACGCGAAGGAGAAGGGCGAGGACCCCTTTATCGTGGTCTGCGACGGGCTGGAGGACCCCCGGAACCTGGGGGCTGTCATCCGCTGCGCCGAATGCGCCGGTGCCCACGGAGTCATCATCCCCCGTCATCACAGCGCGGGCATCACCGCCGCCGCCGACAAGGCCAGCGCCGGTGCCGCGGAGCATATGCTCATCGCCCGGGCCGCAAACCTCACCAACACCCTGGCGGACCTCAAGAAATCCGGCATCTGGGTCTACGGCGCGGAGGCCGACGGCAGCGCTCCCCTCTGGAAGACGGACATGAAAGGTCCCATCTGCCTCGTCATCGGCTCGGAGGGCCGGGGGCTGTCCAGGCTGGTGCGGGAGAGCTGCGATTTCATCCTCTCCATCCCCATGGCCGGGCAGGTGAACTCCCTGAACGCCTCCGTCGCCGCCGCTATCCTGCTGTACGAGGTCGTGAGGCAGCGCCATGAGTGATCACCGCACCGTAGACTTCACCCCGGACTACGGCGAATACTCCGTGATGGACCTTTTGCAGGAGTATGCCCGAAAGAACCCACCGGCTCCCCGTCAAATGCCAGCGGAGCCGGTATTTGTCGTGGAGAAAACTCCGGAACCGGAGCCTGTTTCGGAGCCGGAGGCTCCCCCCGAGACAGCGGAGGAGATCGCCGCCCGCTCCCGACAGGCCGCCATGAACGCCCTGGGGGAGACCCTGCGCAAATACCGGGCGGAACACCCGGAGCCGGAGCCCGAACCGGCTCCGGAGCCAGAGCCGAAACCGGAGTCGGAACCCGTCCGTCCCCGGGTGATCAAGGGCGAGGACGGCATCATCACCCTGCAATATGACCGCCCTGTATCGGAGGCCCCGGAGGAGGCCGAGGACGCCCCGGAGGAGGTCCCGGCAGAGGAACCGCCCTCGGATGCACCCGCCCCGGAGAGGCCGAAAAAACTGCCCTCGGAGCCGGATAAGCCCTCCGCTGTCCAGCGGGTTCTGACGCCGCTGGTGCGCCGCATCGCCACCATGCTGGCCCGGCGGCAGATGCAGACCCAGGAGGCCGCCAACTGGCCTGACCCGGTGGACATCCGGGAGACCCCGGAGCTGCGGCCCGGCAAGGCCGCGAAGTACTACGCCTCCCTGCTGGGAGACCTGACCCTGCGGCTGCGGATCGCTCTGGGCCTCACGCTGGTGCTGGCCTGGATCGGCTTTCGGCTGCCCATGGCAGGGATGCTGGGCCGGAGCCTGCCCCTCCAGGCGGGGGTGAGCCTCGTGCTGCTTCTGGCGGTGACCATGGCGGCCCTGGACGTGTTTTCCACCGGTCTGCGGCAGCTTTTTGACCTGCAGCCCGGGGCGGAGGCCCTGGCGTCTCTGTCCGCCTTTTTCGCCGCGGTGGACGCGGTGGCGGTCCTGGTGACGAAGACCGGGTCCATGCCCTTCTGCGCCATCGCCGCCGTGGCACTGACCGCGGGCCTCTGGGGCCAGCGCCTCACCTGCCGCGCCCGGCGCCGCACCTTCCTCACCGCCGCCGCTACGAAAACCCCCTCGGTCCTAACCACCGACGGCTCCGAGACCCAGCGGGGCAGCCTGCTGCGCTCTCCCCGGGAGACCGCCGACGGCATCGTACGCCGCAGCGAATCCCAGGATTTCTGCGCCACGGCCTACGCCGCCGCCGCGCCTTTCCTGCTGGGAGCCTCTCTCCTGCTTGCCATCCTCGCGAGCCTGGGGAAATCCGGCGGCGACCTTCTCCACACCTTCTCCGCGCTTCTGTGCGTCAGTACGTCTTTCGCGGCGTTTTTCGCCTTCCCCCTGCCCTACGCCGCGGCCTCCCGCCGTCTCCGGACCGCCGGAGCCGCTCTCGCCGGATACGCCGGCTGCGCCGACATCGGACGCAACCGCCGGGTGGTCATCACGGACGAGGACCTCTTCCCTCCCGGCACCGTGAAATTCTCCGAGATCAACGCCGCGGAGGGCGTTTTCCTCGGGAAGGTGGTCTCCGTCACCGCAGCTCTCATCGAGGCCTCCGGCAGCGGTCTGACCGGGCTGTTCCGGGAGCTGACGGACCGCCGGGGCTACCGCATCCCCGAGGTGGAGGAATTTTTCTGCCATGAGGGCGGCGGCCTTTCCGGTCTCGTGGGCGGCGAGCGGGTCTTCGTGGGCTCCGCGGGGTTCATGAACCTCCAGGGCATCCGCCTGCCCCAGAACATGCAGACCCGAAACGCCGTCTGCACCGCCGTCGAGGGCGAGCTCGTGGGCGTTTTCGTGATGGAGTACATCCCCGTCACCAGCGTGCAGGACGCTCTCGTGACCCTGCTGCGGGGCCGGACCCAGACCGTCTTTGCCATCCGGGACTTCAACATCACCCCCCGGATGATCGGAAGGCTCTTCCGCCTGCCCACCGAAAAGTTTAACTTCCCCTCCTACCGGGAGCGCTACCGGCTGATGGGTCGGGCGGTGCAGCAGGAGTCCATCGACGCCGTATTCTCCCGGGCGGGGATGCTGCCCCTGGTGGAAGCCGCCGAGATCGGACGAAAGGTCTACACCGCCTGCCGCCTGTCCGCCATCCTGGCCCTGGCCGGGAGCGTCATCGGCATGCTGATCCTGTTCCTGCTGGCCCGGGCCGGGTCCTTCGACACCGCCTCCGTGGGGAACCTCCTTCTTTTCATGCTTCTGTGGTCCCTGCCGTCGGTGATCCTGTCCCTGGGCGTGAATCGCTGAAAACTCCGGCAAGCGTGATTTAACCGCGATAGGCTATTGCCAATTTTTATGCAATCGTGTATAATATTTAATCGTGGCGCACCAAAAGCGCTTTGATCTGTGTTTTGAATTTTGTTTTCAATCAATAGAAGGAGAAAACCCAATGAGCACTGAACTGAAGAAAATTCGCAACATCGCTCTGCTCGGCCACGGCGGAAACGGCAAGACCACCCTCGCGGAGAGCATCCTCTCCATCGCCGGCATGACCGACCGCCTGGGCAGGGTCGTGGACGGCAACACCGTCTCCGATTTCGACCCGGAGGAGGTCCGCCGCCAGATCAGCATCTCCGCCGCCACCATGTACGCCAACTGGCAGGGGTACAAGCTCAATATCATCGACACCCCGGGCTTCTTCGACTTCGCCGGTGAGGTGCGTCAGGCCCTCCGCGTGGCGGATATCGGCGTCATCTGCGTCTCCGCGAAGGACGGTTTGAACGTCGGCGCGGAGAAGAGCTGGAAGCTCCTCAAGACCTCGAACAAGCCCCGCGCCATCTACATCTCCAAGCTGGACGAGGATCACGCCGACTTCGACAAGACCTTCGACAGCCTGCGGGAAGCCTTCGGCAACTCCGTCTGCGCCATGACCGAGCCCATCAAAGAAGGCGACAAATACATCGGCGTTGTGGACGTCCTCACGAAGAAAGCCTTCAAGATAGAGGGTAACAAGCGGGTTGACATCCCCGTTCCCGCCGCGATGGAAGGCCGTCTCGAGGAACTCTACACCGAGCTTGCCGAGTCCGCCGCGGAGACCAGCGAGGAGCTCATGGAGAAGTACTTCGAGACCATGGAGCTCTCCCCGGAGGAAATCTCCGGCGCCCTGAGCACCGCCGTGGCCGACGGCAGCATCTGCCCGGTATACTGCGGCAGCGCCTTCACGGGCCTCGGCACCCGGGTCCTGCTGGACGCCGCCATCTCCATCTTCCCCGAGCCCAGCGAAAACGGCGCAGCTCTCGATCCCAACGGCCCCACGAAGGTCATCGTCTACAAGACCGTCTCCGACCAGTTCGGCAAGTTCTCCCTGTTCAAGGTTATCTCCGGCAAGGTCACCGGCGACATGACTCTCACGAACGCCCGTTCCGACGCCAAGGAGAAGCTCGGTCACGTCTATGCCATGCAGGGCAAGAAGAACACTGAGGTCCCCGAGATCGGCTGCGGCGACTTCGGCGCGGTGTCCAAGCTCTCCGACACCAAGACCGGCGACACCCTCTGCGCTCCCGGCGCGGTGGAGGCTCTTCCCGGCATCGAGTTTGACGTTCCCTGCTACCAGATGGCCATCGCCCCGAAGGTCAAGGGCCAGGACGACAAGGTCGCCCAGGGCCTTGCCCGCCTGAACGAGGAGGACCCCACCTTCTCCGTCACCCTGAACGCTGAGACCCACCAGCAGGTGGTTGCCGGCGCCGGTGACATGCACATCAACGTCCTCTGCTCCAAGCTCAAGAGCAAATTCGGCGTGGAGGTGGAGCTCTCCCCCGCCCGCGTCGCTTACCGCGAAAAAATCCGCAAGACCCTGGACACCCACGGCCGCCACAAGAAGCAGACCGGCGGTCACGGCCAGTTCGCCGACGTTAAGATCCGCTTCGAGCCCCAGACCGAGCAGGAGGACATGATCTTCGCCGAGGAGGTTTTCGGCGGCTCCGTGCCCAAGAACTTCTTCCCCGCCGTCGAAAAGGGCCTGCGGGAATGCTGCGAGAAGGGTGTTCTCGCCGGGTATCCCATGGTGTACCTCAAGGCCGTGCTGTACGACGGCGGCTATCACCCCGTGGACTCCTCCGAAATGGCCTTCAAAACCGCGGCCGGCCTCGCCTATAAGGAGCTCGTGAACGCGAACCCCGTCATCATGGAGCCCATCGGCCTCATGAAGATCACCGTCCCCGACGCCAACATGGGCGACATCCTCTCCGACATCCAGTCCAAGCGCCGCGGCACCATGCTGGGCATGAACGCTCACGACGGCATGCAGGTCATCGAGGCCGAGGTCCCCATGGCCGAGGTCACCACCTACGCCATCGACCTGCGCAGCATGACCCAGGGCCGAGGTTCCTTCACCCTGGAGTTCGTCCGCTACGACGAGGTCCCCGCCAACGTCCAGCAGAAGATCATCGAGGAGGCCAAGGCCCGCGCCGACGCCGAGTAACTCACAGAACAGAATTTCCACAGGGGAAGCGTCGGCTTCCCCTGTTCCTACAGGAGTACCCATCATGAAAAAGTCCAACCCGCGAGGGACCTTCCACCTTCTCTGGACGGTCTGCGTCGTGATCTGCGCCATCGCGGCCATGTTCGCCACCCTGTTCGCATCCTGCACCAGAGCCCCGAAGGCAGAGACCGCCGCCATCATCGAAACGCCGGAAACCGCCGCCGAAACGGACCTGGAAACGGCCCTCGAAACCGCTCCCGACACGGCTCCCGACCCCACCGCCGAGCCCACGCCGGAGCCCATCCCCACGGAGCTGCAGCTCACGGAGGACATGGGGGAGGGATACCTCTCCCGGATCATATTCCTGGGGGACAGCACCACCTACGGCATGCTGGCCTACGGCGTTTTGCCCTCTCAGCAGGTCTGGACCCCCTCCAGCGGCACCCTGACCCTGAACGCCCAGAGCTACGCCGAGCTGGACATCTACGCCGCCGACGGCTCCAAGCGCAGCATGAGCATCCGGGACGCCGCCGCGGAGATACAGCCGGACATCCTCGTCATCACCCTGGGCGTGAATGGCATTTCCTTCATGGACGAAAGCTCCTTTAAGGAGGAATACACGGACCTCATCGGCGGCATCCTGGCTGTCAGCCCAGACACGAAGATCATCTGCCACTCTATCTACCCCGTCATCGACAGCCAGGCTCCGGAGGGCATCGATAACGCCCGGGTGAACGCCGCGAACGGGTGGCTCTACGACATCGCCGTCAGCACCGGCACCCGCTACCTCAACACCCACGACGCCTTGATGGACGCCACCGGGAACCTCGTGGAGGACTACTGCAACGGCGACGGCATCCACCTGGATCCCGACGGCTTCGCGGTTGTGCTGAACTCCGTCCGCACCCACGGCTACCGCTGATCCCGCACAACCAAATCGACCTCCCGCATAGAATGCCGCGGGAGGTCATTTATTATGGAGACGGAACAAACCCTGCGCTGGCAAGCGGCGCTGGAGGGCTTTGAGGGCGTATGGACGCGGGTGAATGGAACGGAGGCATCTCTTCCCTCCTCCGGGCTGCATCTCGCGGAGATGGCGGAAAAAGCCCGGCAGGCGGCGGAATTCGACCGATGCCTCGCCTCCCGCCTGCGGGGAGACGGACGGACCATGCTCCTGCGCCACGCAAGGCAGGCATCCTGCCGCGCCAACCGTCTGCGGGCGGAGGCGTTTCTGGCCGACGGCGTACGTGATCGAGAGAGCTCATCCTGCCCCCTGCCCGGTCATCCCCTGGAGGCCCTGCGGAGCGCCATGCTCCGGGACGAGGAAGCTGCGGAAGCCTGTGAGGAGGCCGCCCGGAGAGCCGACGGGGAGCTGGCGGAGCTCTTCCGGCATTATGCCGCTGAGGTCCAATGCGCCGCCGCGGAGAAGCGATCCTTTATCCGGCGCTGCTTTGGATAAAAAACATCCCTGTCCGGTTCGTCCGAACAGGGATGACTGATTGTACCGGAAAATTACTTGGAGTTGAATATCTTGAAGATACTGTCAAAGGGGTCTTCCTCTTCGCCGGAGGCGGGACGGGCGTCGGCCACGGACTCCGCGGCGGCAGAGAAGAGGTTTTCCTTCGCGTCCTCCACGGGAGCGGAAGGAGCGGCGGCGGTGGCGACGGCCTTCGCCGTAGGGCTGTCGTCGTCGAAGCCGGTGGCGATGACGATGACGCGGATCTCGTCCTCCATGGTGTTGTCGAACGAGGCGCCGAAGATGATGTTGGCGTCGGGGTGCGCGGCGGCCTGGACCAGGTTCGCGGCGACCTCCACGTCCTCGAGGCCCATGTCCTCGGAGCCGGTGATGTTGATGAGGACGCCCCGGGCGCCGTTGATAGAGGTCTCCATGAGCGGGCTGGAAATCGCCATCTGAGCGGCGTCCTCCGCCTTGCCTTTGCCGACGGCGTGGCCCACGCCCATGTGAGCGTAGCCGGCATCCCGCATGATGGTGCAGACATCGGCAAAGTCAAGGTTGATGAAGCCGGTGTTTTTGATGAGGTCGGAAATGCTGGTGACGGCCTGGTGCAGGACCTCGTCCGCGATCTCGAAGGCGTTCGCGAAGGTCACCTTCTGGTCGGTGGCGTATTTCAGGCGGTCGTTCGGGATAACGAGGAGGCTGTCCACCTTGCCGAGAAGCTCGTCGATGCCGTTCATGGCCTGGGTCATGCGCTTCTTGCCTTCGAAGCCGAAAGGCTTCGTGACGACGCCGACGGTGAGGATGCCGGCTTCCCTGGCGATGTCCGCCACCACAGGCCCGGCGCCGGTGCCGGTGCCGCCTCCCATACCGGCGGTGATGAAGACCATGTCCGTGCCCTCCAGGGCCTTTGCGATCTCGTTGCGGCTCTCCTCCGCGGCCTTACTGCCGACGGCAGGGTCGCTGCCCGCGCCCTGGCCGTGGGTGAGCTTTTCACCGATCTGGATCTTCTGGTCCGCGGTGGACATGGAAAGAGCCTGGCGGTCCGTGTTTACGGCGATGAAGTCCACGCCGCTGGTGCCGGAACCGACCATGCGGTTGACAACGTTTCCGCCGGCGCCGCCGATGCCGACGACCTTCAGCGTGACTACATTCTCCGGACCGGTTTC
Source organism: uncultured Oscillospiraceae bacterium (assembly GCA_964401725.1). GTDB lineage: Bacteria > Bacillota > Clostridia > Oscillospirales > Oscillospiraceae > CAJOIG01. The sequence continues at coordinate 46,500 of CAYNZM010000002.1, read as the reverse complement.
AACGATGCGATCTGCCATAATCAAAGTGCCTCCCGTGTATGAAGTAAACGGCATTTCCGTCCAAATTACATCAGTTACATTTTATTACGAAAATGCGGTCAGGTCAATAGTTTCTTGAAAAATATTATGTAAATTAACGAAAAATCAGTCCGGGCTGACGTGGACTGTGGTCCCCTCGGAGAGATACACCGTGCCGGTCACGTCTTCCTCCATCTGGGCGACGGCGCTCAGGAGCATGCGGAGCTTGTACTCCGTGTTGTCGTTCGGTCCCATGCGGACCGTGAAGCGGTCCAGGTAGCGGAAGGTGGGATCGGCGGAGTTTTCCATGTCCAGCTCGGACACATCCCCGATCATATCCATCTGCTGCATGGCCCGCAGAAGCTCCTGCAAATAGGTCAGCTTCAGGCTCTCGGATTCGTCCACCGCCAGAATCTCTCCGGCCTTGGGGGAGATAGGAGTGATGTTTTTGACCCGGACGAGGCCGGCAAGCTCTTCCCCGTCCCCGGTGCCCAGAAGCTTGCAGTTTCCCGTCATCATCCAGGTCTGCCCCTCCCAGCCCACGCAGGCCAGGGAGTAGCTCTCGTCCACGGTGATGATGATCTTGTTGGGCAGGCTTCGCTCGATGGAGGCCTCCTCCACCAGGGGAAGCTGGGCGAATATCCGGCTGGAGGCGGAAAACCGGTTTACGAAAAAGAGGTTGTCCCCCAGGTCGATGCCTGAGGCGGCAATGATCTCCTCGTCGGTATAGGAGACCGCCCCCTCCACCTCGATGGTCTGGACCCGGAAGAACACGCCCATGCCGAACAGCAGCGCCGCCCCCACCAGCAGAACGGAGACGGGCACGAACAGGGAACCGCGTTTTTTTCGCTTCCGGGCAGCGCCGTAGCGGTCATATCTTGCCATAAAAATTATCCTTTTCTCTGTGTCTCCGCAAGTCCCAATACCAGGGACGTGATGCGGTCAGTGGCGTTTTTCACGCCCATGTCCTCAGAGGCCTTGTGCATGGATGCGAGAGCTTCCGAGTCGTCCAACAGGGATTTTACGGTGTCATAAAGCCCGCCGCCGTCGAATCGGCCCTCCAGAAGCATCCGGGCCGCCCCGGCATCCGCGAGGACTTTGGCGTTCTTTTCCTGGTGGTGATTCACCACGTTGGGACTGGGGACAATGACGGCAGGCTTTCCGAGACAGGTCAGCTCTCCGATGGTGGAGGCTCCCGCCCGGCAGAGGATCACATCCGCCGCCGCCATGATCTTGGGCATGTCGTAGATGTACTCCCGCAGGTCCACCCGCATAGGGAGGCCCGGGAGGCGCTCCCAGACAGATTCATAGTACTGCTTTCCGGTGCCGTAAATAAGGCGGAAATCCGGCTCGGTTCCCATGCGGCGGATGAACTCCAGCATGCGGTCATTCATATACCCCGCGCCGAGAGAGCCGAAGGTGGCGACAACGATGGGTTCCTCCGCCGGAAGGCCCAGTTCCCGGCGGGCCCTGGCCCGATCCGCGTGGAGAAACTCCACCCGCACGGGCGTGCCGGTGAGCTCCACCTTGGAGGGGTCCCGGTAGGCGCCGCGGCTTTCTTCCAGGCCCACCATGATCTGATCGACAGAACGCTCCAGAAGCCGGGTGGTGAGGCCGGGAACGGCGTTGGACTCATGCACCGCCGTGGGAACCCCCAGGCGGGAGGCAGCCAGCAGGACGGGATAGCAGACATAGCCCCCCGTGCCCACGGCGACATCCGGCTGAAACTCACGGATGATGCGCTTGGAATCCGCGACAGCCTTCCGCAGGAGCTCCGCGGTGCGGAGGTTTTCCCGGATGTTCTTGCCGCTGAGACCCCGGCGGAACCCGGCGATGCGGATGGTCCGCAGGGCGTATCCCTCCCGGGGGACCAGTTCCGTCTCCATCCGGCCCTCCGCGCCGACGAATAGGACCTCGGCGTCAGGAATCAGCTCCCGGATGCGGCCCGCCACACCCAGGGCGGGATTTATGTGGCCCGCGGTGCCGCCGCAGGTGAACAAAACACGCATAGGCTACCTCTTTTCCGGGATGTCCCGGGACATGGACAGGATGATGCCGATCTCCCCCATCTGCAGCAGAAGCGCTGTGCCGCCGTAGCTGAACAGCGGCAGGGAGATGCCCGTGCTGGGGATGGTGTTCGTGCAGACCGCCACGTTCAGGATGACCTGCAGGGCAAACAGCGTCGTGATGCCGACGCACACAAGGCAGGAATACCGATCCCGGGCGTGCATGGCGAGCCAGTAGCCCCGGAGGATCAGCAGGGCGAACAGGGCAAGAATGAGGACCGCCCCGATAAAGCCCAGCTCCTCGCAGACGATGGAGAAGATGTAGTCGTTGTGCTCCTCCGGGAGGTAGAGGTACTTCTGCCGGGAGTTTCCTAGACCGAGGCCCAGAAGCCCCCCGGAGCCGATGGAATACAGGGACTGAGCCACCTGCCAGCCGGAGCCGGTGAGGTCCGCGAAGGGATCCGTCCACGCCGTGAGCCGCTGGCGAACGTAGGGAAACAGGGCGTAGGCAAGGCCCGCCGCACCCCCTGCGCCAAGAAGGCCGTAGATGAAGAGCTTCAGCTCCGCGCCGCCCACGAAAAGCAGCACGAGGCCCAAGGCGCCGATGATGGCGAGGGCAGACCAGTGGGGCTCCATGGCCAGCAGGACGGCGACGAGGCCCAGCCACCCCACGAAGGGCACGAGACCCCGCAGGGTGCGGATGTCTTCTTTTTTCTGGCAGATCAGCAGGGAAAAATACAGCACCACGCCGATCTTCGTGACCTCCGAGGGCTGGACGGTGGTAAAGCCCAGGTCGATCCAGCGTTTCGCGCCGCCGCCCACCGCGCCGATAAAGGCCACGAGGACCAGCAGGACGATGGAGACGATGAACACGATAAAGGATACCCGGCGGTAAAACCCCATGGGAAGCCGGGAGCACACCAGCATCACGCCCACGCCGCACAAGGCGAACAGCGCCTGCCGGACGAAGTAATACGTGGCATTGTGCCGAGTGATGCCCTCCACGTCATAGTACGCGCGGGCATAGCTGGAGGAAAGCACCATGACCACCCCGATGGCCAGCAGCAGCAGAGCCAGCATGGCGAAGGGGATGTCCACCGAGCCGCGGTCGATGCTGTTGTCCTCGGTGTAGTCCGCCAAACGAGTGTTTTCGTAGCGGATGGAGTTCATTTCGTTCACGGTCGGATGTCCCTCCCTTTCCGTGGCAGACGATCAGAGACCATAGCGGCGGACCGTGCCGAGAAACGCGATGACGCAGAAAACGACGGTGACGCCGGTAAACAGGGCGACGATCTCCGTCTCCTTCCACTTACGGCCGGTCCAGCCGCCCATTTCCAGATGGTGGTGGAAGGGAGCCATTTTGAAGACCCGTTTGCCGTGGGTGAGCTTGAAATACCCCACCTGGATGATGTCGGAGAGGGTCTCAAGCAGATAGATGATGCCCACGGGGATCAGCACGAGAGGCATATCCAGCGCGAAGGCCATGCCGCACACCGCGCCGCCCAGGAACAGGCTGCCGGTGTCCCCCATGAAGCACTTGGCGGGATAGAAATTGTACAGCAGGAAGCCAAAAAGACCGCCCGTGAGGCCCGCGGTGAACACGTCGAGGCCGGCGTACTGCCGTCCCCACATATACGCGATGGCGGTGTAGTACACCATGACGGGGATGGTGACGCTGGCGGCGAGACCGTCCAGGCCGTCGGTGATGTTCACGGCGTTCACCGTGCCGACGACGACGAAAGCCGCGAAGACGAAGTACAGCCACTCCGGCAGGCGAAGGGTCACGCCCCAGAAGGGGACGTAAAGATGGGCCTCGAGATACCCCTCCAGCCGCAGCAGGTACAGCAGGGCCACCGCCACAGCCAGCTGCAGGATGAATTTTGCCCGGGCGGACAAGCCGAGATTTTGCTTCTTTTTGAGCTTTTCAAAGTCGTCCAGAAAGCCAATGGCCCCGAAAAACAGAGAAAACAGCAGCACGAACAGCGCGCCGCGGCTGCCCCGGGTGTAGTCCGGAAAGCCCACGGTAACCACCACCAGCGTAACGGCGGCGATGAAGATCACTCCGCCCATGGTGGGAGTCCCGGTCTTGGTCTTGTGCCAGTTGGGACCGATCTCTTTGATTTCCTGTCCGGCCTTGATGCGTCGGAGCCAGGGAACATAGAACTTCCCCACCATCGCCGCGATGACGAAAGCCGCGATGAATGAAATGAATAGTTTTATCATAGTTTCCGTCCCGCCGCGGATGCCAGATGCTCCGCGACGATCTCCCTCTCGTCCATGTGGTGTTTGACGCCGCCCACGTCCTGATAGGTCTCATGTCCCTTCCCGGCCAGGACGATCACGTCCCCGGGCTCGTGATGGTCCAGGACCCAGGCGATGGCCTCCCGGCGGTCCGGGAGAACGATCCTCGGCGCCTCCGGTGGGATGCCCGCCAGGATGTCCCCGATGATGGCCTCCGGGTCCTCGGTGCGGGGGTTGTCGCTCGTGACGACGGTGAAGTCCGCGTTCTCCGCTGCGATCCGGCCCATGATGGGACGCTTGCTGCCGTCCCGGTCGCCGCCGCAGCCGAACACCGCCACGATCCGCCCGGAGCTCACGGCCCGCATGGTCCGCAGGATTTTCTCCAGAGCGTCCGGCGTGTGGGCATAGTCGATGACAACGGTGTAGTCCCCCGGCGTGGGGACCACCTCCGCCCTGCCCTTCACCCCGGGGGCCGAGGAAAGGGCCTCCGCCGCGTCCTGGAAGGGCACCCCCGCGAGATGGGCCGCGGTCATAGCCGTGAGGGCGTTGCTGACGGAAAAGGTCCCCGGGATGCCGAGCCGCACCGGGACCCGCTCGCCGGCATGCACCGCGGTGAAGGCCACGCCCTCCGCGGCATAGGAAATATCCTCCGCGGCGACGTCCTCTCCGCCCCGGATGCCGAAGGTCGTCACGGGACATTCCGCCCGGGAGATCATGAACTCCGCCCAGGGATCGTCCGTGTTCACCGCGGCTTTGCCGCACCGGGAAAACAGCCGGGATTTTGCCTCGGCGTAATTTTCCATGGTCTTGTGGAAATCCAGGTGGTCCTGGGTGAGGTTCGTGAACACCCCGACATCATAGCGCATCCCGGCCACCCGGTCAAGGTACAGGGCGTGGGAGGAGACCTCCATCACGGCATAGGTGCATCCGGCGTCCGCCATGCGCCGCAGAAGACGCTGCAGGTCGCAGGACTCCGGGGTGGTGCGCTCCGCGGGGAGGACCTCGCCGCCGATATAATTCGCGATAGTGCCGAGAAGCCCCACCTTCGCCCCCAGGCTGTGCTCCAAAATGTGCTTTATGAGCATGGTGGAGGTGGTCTTGCCATTCGTGCCGGTGACGCCGATCATGGTCATCTCCCGGGCGGGATGCCCGAAGAACGCCGCGGATGCCAGGGCCAGCGCCTTCCGGCTGTCCGGCGTGACGACGCAGGGAACGTCCTCCTCCGGGGTATCCTGGCACAGGACCGCCGCCGCACCGGCGTCCAAGGCCGAGCGGATGAAGCGGTGGCCGTCGGACTGGTATCCAGCCACCGCCACGAACAGACTTCCGGGGCAAACCTGCCGGGAATCGCAGCAGATACCGGTGATCTCAAGGTCCGGATCGGCGTGCAGCGCCGTCACCGGGACCTCCCGCAGTATAGCTTCCAGTTTCATTGGGTATCTCCCATCAGTAGCGGCCGAGGTTGCTCGTATCGGACAGGGACACGGTGATCACGGTGCCGAGGGGCACCTCCGTTCCCTCCGGGATGCTCTGGCGGATGACATAGGAGGAGCTGCTCATGAGCGCACCTTCGCCGTTTACGTATAGATTTTCCCAGCCCAGGACGATTCGGGCGGATTCGTAGTCCATGCCGATGAGGTCCGGCACGGTAGAGGTCTCCGTGGTGGGCTCCGCGCCGAGATAGAGGATGATCTCGCTGCCGGAGGCAATGGTGGACCCGGAGCGAGGCACCTGGGCTGTGACGGTGCTGCCCTCGCCGATGGTGCGGAACTCGAAGCCCGCCGCCGAAGCCAGCTCCTGGGCCTCCGCCGCGTCCTTGCCGATGAGCCGGGGAACGGAGCGGTCCACCCGATCCGCCTCGTCGCCGGTGTAGACGGGTTCCACACCCAGGACGGGAAGGATGTCCGCCATGATGCCGCCCACGGTGGGAGCCGCCATCTGACCGCCGGAGGTATAGGTGGTGGAGTTGGGTCCCGGGGATTTCAGCAGCACCAGCACCGCCACCTGCGGATCGTCCATGGGGGCGACGCCGATGAAGGAAACGATATAGCGCTTCGTACCGGTCTGGGTCTCGTAGACCACGTCCTCGGAGGTGCCGGTCTTGCCGCCGATGCGATAGCCCGCAACGTAGGCGTTCTTGCCGGTGCCGAGGGGATTTCCCACGACCTGCTCGAGGATCTCGCACACATGGGCGGAGGTCTCCTCGCTCACCACCTGCCGGACCTCCACGGGCTCGTGCTGGCTGACGACGGTACCGCTCTCGTCCAGCACCCGGGAGACGACATAGGGCTGCATCAGATGCCCGCCGTTCACCGCGGCGCTGACGCCGGTGATGAGCTGCAAAGGCGTGATGGTGAAGGTCTGCCCGAAGGAGGCCGCGGCAAGCTGGGACTTGTTCCAGGGATCGAAGAAGGTCTCCTCGTCCCACCAGATGCTGCCGGATTCTCCCTGCAGGTCGATGCCGGTTTTTTCAAAGAAGCCGAAGGCCCGGGCGTATTCGTAGAACCGCTCCGCTCCCACCGCCTGGCCGATATGTACAAGGGCCACGTTGCAGGAGTTCATGATGGCCTCGGTGAGCGTCTCCGCGCCGTGACCGCCGGTGTTCCAGCAGTTCAGCGGATCGGTACGGCCCGCCACGTCCATGCTGCCGGAGCAGAAGAAGGTGGAGCTCATATCGATAGCGCCGGACTCGAGACCCATGGCCAGGGTGATGATCTTGAAGGTGGAGCCGGGTTCATAGGTGTCCGAGAGGGCCTTGTTGCGCCACTGCTCGTTTCGGGCGGCGGCGGTGAGCTCCTCCCGGACGGCTTCGTCCGGCTCCAGGTCGATGGCCTTCTGGACCTCCTCACTGAGCTCCAGGTAGTTATTGGGATCATAGTCCCCCAGAGAGGCCATGCCCAGGACCGCACCGGTGTTCACGTCCATGACGATGCCCGCCGCGCCGTTTTGCAGGTCGTAGTTTTCCACCGCGAGCTGCAGATGCTTTTCGAGGTAGTACTGCACCGTGGTGTCGATGGTGAGGACCACGCTCTCGCCGTTTTCCGCGTCGTAGTAGTCCTCGAAGTCCGTGAAGAGCATATCTGTGCCGGCGGCGGTGGTGGCCCGGACGATGCGTCCGTTCGTTCCGGCGAGGATGTCGTCGTAGCGGTATTCCACCCCGGCAAGGCCGTAGTCGTCCGCCCCGACGAAGCCGATGACATGGCTCGCGAGAGACGAATAGGGATAGTAGCGCTTCGTGGCTTCCTCCAGCTTCACCCCCTGGTAGGGACGCATGGCGGGAGTGCCGTCCCTGTTCAGAACGATAGCGCCGTTCTCGTCCCTGTAGGTGTGTCCGGCGGCTTTGAATTCCCGGATGCGCTCGGCAGCGTCGTCGTCGATCTTCTTTGCGATGGTGACGTACCAGGAGCCCCGGGTCAGGCATTTTTCGTAGATTGTATAGTAGTCCATGTCCAGGATGTCCGCGAGGGCCGCGGCGATGGCGGCCGGGTCCTCGTCGTAGAGCTCCATCTCCGCGGGACTGACGTAGACGTTCTGGGTGGAGGCGCTCATGGCCAGGATGTTCATATTCCGGTCGTAGATGGTGCCACGCTGGGCGGAGACGGTGGTCTCCCGGAGCTGCTGCTCCACCGCCCGGGCCTCGTACATGTCGTGGTCGATGATTTGAATTCGGAACAGCCGCCAGCCAAGAACCACAAACGCAACTATGCCGCACACGATCATAAGGAACAGTGTGCGGCGAAGCATCATCGTATTGGGGGACACGGGTCCGCTCTTGGTTTTGCGCGTCTTAGCCATGGAACGCTCCTTTGAGAATACCGGAAACAGGTAAGTTTACATAAAGCATTATAGCACACTTTACGCCGTCCTGCAATATCCAGTATACTTCGTTCCTCAGCGGAAATATGCCAGCAGAGAGGTAAGGAGGTCGTCCACGCCCAGGTCCGCGAACCGGGAGTCGGTGGTTTCGAGGATCACAGCCTTGTCGGCGGAGGACACGCTGGTGAGGTAGCGGATCTGGTCGTCCTGCACTTCCTGCATGCCCAGAACGCCCACGGCGTATTCCTCCACGGATTTGAGGTTGAAGACCGTCTCGTATTCCATGGTCAGCTTGGCGTGCTCGATCTGCAGTTCGGAAATGCGGCTCTCGAGCTGGGCGGCATTCTGGGAGATACCCACGAGCTGGATCTGCGCCAGAAGCACCAGCACCAGCACCGCCATGACGCAGAGAGTCCCGATCACCGCCAGGAGCGAGAAGCCCTGCTTTGTCCGGACGGCGGTCTCCGCCTGCTCCACCGCGTCCTCCCGGACCCAGACCTTCCGCCGGGGAGGGGCTTCCGGCTGCGGAGTCTCGTAAACCTCCTCCTCCGGGAAGTACATGGGGTTGCTGAAATCGTACGCCAGAGTGCCGTCCACCGCGCCGGTGACGAAATTATAGCGTTTGAAGTTCTTCGTCGTGCTCATGATCTTACACCCTTTCCGCGATCCGAAGCCGAGCGCTGCGAGCCCGGGGGTTTGTTTCTGTTTCCTCCGCCGAGGGAGATACCGGCTTGCGGGTGACGCTGCGGAGCGTCTGAACAAATCCGCAGGTGCACACCGGGAAATCCTTTGGGCAGGTGCAGCCGTTTTCCCGGCTGCGGATGGCTTCCTTCACGAGGCGATCCTCCAGAGAGTGGAAGCTGATGACGAGAAGCCGTCCGCCGACCTTCAGCCGGTCCGGAACCTGGGAAAGCATCCGCTCGAGACTGCCCAGCTCGTCGTTCACCGCGATGCGGAGGGCCTGGAAGCAGCGCTTGGCGGGGTGCTGCTTCTCCCGCAGGGCCGCCGCGGGCATGGCCTTCCGGATCACGTCCACCAGCTCACCGGTGGTGCGGATGGGGGTCTTCTCCCGACGTTCCACGATGGCGGAGGCGATGCGTCCGGCATAGCGTTCCTCGCCGTACCGCCAGAAGATGCTGCGAAGCTCCGCCTCGCTCCACTCGTTTACGATGGCATCCGCCGTCAGGGGTTCGGATTCGTCCATCCGCATGTCCAGCGGCGCGTCTTTGCTGTAGGAAAAGCCCCGCTCCGCCACGTCGAGCTGGGGCGAGGATACGCCGAGGTCGAACATCATGCCGTCGACCTTCTCCACCCCGGCCCGGTCCAAAATCGCCCCAAGGTCGCTGAAATTACCCTTGCAGAGGGTCACTCGGGCCCCGTAGGGAGCCAGTCGCCGTCCGGCAAAGGCCAGGGCCCGGTCGTCCCGGTCGATGGAAATGAGGCGTCCGGTGGTCAGGCGGGAGGCGATGGCCTCGGAGTGACCGCCCATGCCCAGGGTGCCGTCCACATAGACACCGTCGGGCCGGATGGCGAGATACCGGATGCACTCCTCCAGAAGAACGCTGATATGCTCCATCAGAAGTCCAGCTCCTGCATGAGAGCGGCGATGTTCTCCGGGGACATCTCCTGCTGACGGATGTCCGCCCACAGGTCGCTGTTCCAGAATTCCGCGTGGTTGTTTGCCCCGAGGACGGTGACGTTTTTCTCAAATTTCGCGAAGTCCCGCAGGGTCTGCGGCAGCAGCACCCGGCCCTGGGCGTCCAGCTCGCATTTCGCCGCAAAGGCGTGGAGCGCACGCATTTTACGCTGGTCCTTGTAGGGCATGGCGCTGATCTTGTCGGAGAAGACCTTCCAGTTTTCCGCGCTGTAGGCGCAGAGGCAGGTGTCGGCGGAGATAGTGACATAGAACTCCGTACCAAGCTCCTCCCGGAGCTTTGCCGGGATGAACAGACGGCCTTTCGCGTCCAGGGAATGCTGATATTCACCTGTCATCCGGCTTCACCTCCGCTCCACTGAGTGGGATTTTTGTGCACTTTACACCACTTCGCCCCACCAATGGGTCCATTATAAGAGGTGCTGACAAAAAATGCAAGGGGGTAAACCGGATTTTTTCTGTAAGTTTCTTCCAATAGTTGCAGTCCCTGTAGCCGACCACAAGATATGGCCCAGAGCGCAAAAAACCGGGCGAGACGCTGCAAAACGTCTCGCCCGGCAAGGGGTCGGTATGGGGTTATTTGTCTTCCCGGGAGGTAGGATTTCCCTGAAGGCTCGCGGCGGCGCTGCGGAAGCGGCTGCGGGTCTGGCGCAGGCTGTCCAGGGAGTGGGCCACGGATTCCTCCGCGCCCTTGAGGGTGTCGTCCACGTATTCGTTCATGGCACGGCGAACTTCCCGGGAGCGGTTCTCCGCGGCGGTGATGAGCTCCTCGGCCCGGGTGCGGGCGGCACGGACGACTTCCTGCTCGTCCACCATCTTCCGGGCGCTTTCCTCCGCCATCTTGCGGACGGATTCCCCTTCCCGCTTGGCGTTCTGGATGAATTCGTCCCGGCGGGCGACGAGACGCCGGGCCTCGGCGATCTCCGCGGGGAGCTGGTTTTTGATCTCCTCGATGAGATCCAGGGCTTTGTCCCGCTCGATGAGGCATTTGTCGTTCCCCAGGGGAACGCCCCACGCCTCGGAGATCATGTTGTAGAGCATGTCCACAAGCTCAAGGATGCCTTCGTTCTCGTTCATTGCTGCGTCTGCCTCCTGGTATTTGTTTTCTCTAGGATATCGTCGATGATCTCGCTGGGAGCGAACTCGGAGAGGTCCGCGCCGTAGGCCGCCATCTCCTTGACGACGGTGGAGCTGAGGAAGGTGTATTTCTCGCTGGAGGTAAGGAATAACGTATCCAGCTCCGGGTTCATTTTTTTGTTGATGAGGGCGATCTGGAATTCGTAGTCGAAGTCCGACACCGCCCGCAGTCCCTTCACGATGACGGGATTTTCGAACTGCTTGGCATACTCCGCAAGGAGAAGCTCCGTCGTCGTCACCTCCACGTTCGGCAGGCGGGAAACGACTTTTTTCGCCAGGGCGATGCGCTCGTCGGTAGTGAACATATAGTGCTTCGCGCTGTTTTTCATCACGCACACCACGACGCGGTCAAAGATGGTGGCGGCGCGGCGGATGATGTTCAGGTGACCCAGGGTGATGGGGTCGAAGCTGCCGGGAATGATGGCGGTGGTCATGGCGGTATTACCTCGAATACAGCGTCAGCGAGATTTTGCCGTAGTTGTACGTCCTGCCGCGGGCGTAGGGCGGCTCGGCGTCCGGCAGCGACTCGCCTCGCATACTTTCGACAAGTATTATACCACCTTCGTTTAAGATGTCAAACGAAAACAGCGCGTGGAGCACGTCGTTATAGATGTCCGCGTGATAGGGCGGATCCAGAAGGACAAGGTCGAACCTGCCGCCGCCGGAAAGATACCGCAGGGCATCCGAGCGGATCACCGGCGCTTCCATGCCGCAGGTGGCGAGATTTTTCCGCACGAGAGCGAGGGACGCGGGGCTGTTGTCCACGAAAACGCACTCCCTTGCCCCCCGGGACAGGGCCTCGATGCCGAGCTGTCCCGTGCCGGCGAACAGGTCCAGGACTCGGCGTCCGGGGACGTCGAACTGGACGATGCTGAAGATGGCTTCTTTGACCATATCCGTCGTGGGACGGATGGACTGATCCTTCGGCTCCGCGAGCTTGCGGCCCCGGGCCGTTCCGGTGATGACTCTCATAGTTCTTCCTCCCCACCGCTCTCCGGCGGCAGCACGGTTTCCCCACCGTGGAAGTATTCGTATACCGCCTGGGCGGTGCTCCGTGGGACGGCGGCGGTCAGCTCCTCCACCGTGGCCTCCCGGATGCGCCTGACGCTCTTGAAGGTGCGAAGCAGCGCCTGACGCCGCTTCTCTCCCACCCCGGGAATGTCCTCCAGCCGGGAGGCAATGGTTTGTTTCCGCAGGGTCTTGTGGTAGCCGATGGCGAAGTTGTGGGTCTCCTCCTGGAGATTGCCCACCATGGCGAACACTGCGGGATTGGACTGGATGCCGATCTCGTGACCCTCCCGGGTGGTCAGGGCCCGGGTGTGGTGACGGTCGTCCTTCACCATGCCGTAGACCGGGACGCTCGCGATGCCCTTTTCCCGCAGGGCGTCCTCCGCCGCCGCCACCTGGCCGGGGCCGCCGTCGATGAAGAACACATCCGGCAGAGGCGCGAATTTCTCGTCCCCGTCCAGATACCGCTGGGACCGGCGGGAGATGACCTCCCGCATGCTGGCGAAGTCGTCCTGCCCCGCCACGGTCTTCATGCGGAAGCGGCGGTATTTGCTCTTGGCGGGGCGTCCGTCCTCGAACACGGTCATGGACGCCACGATGCCGAAGTTTCCGGTGTTCGATATGTCGTAGCCCTCGATGCGGCGGGGCGGCTTATCGAGGGACAGCATCTTCTGCAGCCACTCCAGGGTCTTGGAGCGGCGTTCGTATTCGGTTTCCGCGCGAACAGACTCCTCCCGGGCATTCCGCTGGGCGGCCTCGAAAAAGGCGCGTCTCGTCCCCCGCCGGGGCACGGAGAGCTCTACCTTGTGTCCCGCCCTGTCAGACAAGAGCTGTGCCAGGGGCTCGGCATCCTCCATCTCGCAGGGCAGGAGCACCAGCTTCGGCCAGGCCCCCCGGCGGAGATAATACTGCCGCACGAGGCTCGACACAGCCTGGGCGTCCTCCTCCATGGGCTCCGGCATCAGCTCGAAGTCCTTGCCGGTGAGGTCCCCGTCGGTATAATGCAGCACCACGAAGGCGGTCTTGGCCCCCCGGAAGAAGCCCACGGCGTCGGTGTCCGCCCGGACGGATTTTATGACGTTCTGGCGGTTTGCCAGCTCCTGCACGGCCCGGAGACGGTCCCGGAGCTGGGCGGCCTTCTCGAAGCGCAGGTCCTCCGCGGCGGCGTTCATCTCCGCCTCCAGGGAGCGCAGAAGGTCCTTGGAGTCCCCCTGCAAAATCTGCACCGCCTCCCCGATCCGGCGGCGGTACTCGGCCTCGTCCGGCTCCCCGCGGCACCAGCCGTCGCAGGTGCCCATGTGCAGGTTGAGGCAGGGCCGGTCCTTGCCGATGTCCCGGGGAAATTTCCGGCCGCAGTCCGGCAGGCGCAGGGCCTTGCGGAGGGTCTGCAAAATGCCGTTCGACACCCCCCGGCCGCCATAGGGGCCGAAGTATTTCGCCCCGTCCTCCGCCACGCGGTTGACGATGGTGAAGGTCGGGTACGGCTCCGCCTCGTCCAGCCGCAGGAAGGGATACGTCTTGTCATCCCGCAGGAGGATGTTGTAGTGGGGCATGTGCCGCTTGATGAGGCTGTTTTCGAGGACCAGGGCCTCGAACTCCGTGGCCGCCACGATGACGTCGAAGTCGTCCACATGGCTCACCATGGCCGCCACCTTGGGCAGGTGTTCCCCCCGGAAGTAGCTGGTGACCCGGTTTTTCAGGGCCTTGGCCTTGCCGACGTAGATGACCTCCCCGGCGGCGTCCTTCATGATGTAGACCCCGGGCAGCAGCGGCAGCTTATTGGCTTTTTCCCTCAGAACGGCGATCTTGTCCATAGAACCTCACAAGACGAAAAAGGGTGTGTAGCATACGGCTGCACACCCTTTTTCGGTTTTGGGAAATTACTCTTCAAACTCCCGGTCGATGAGATCGGCCAGCGTCTCGACGGCCTGGGCTTCGTCCGCACCGTCGGCAATGATGCTGATGGTCGTACCCTTCACGATGCCCAGGGAGAGCACGCCCAGAAGGCTCTTCGCGTTGACGCGGCGTTCGTCCTTCTCGACCCATATGACGGATTTGAACTCATTGGCCTTCTGGATGAAGAAGGTGGCGGGACGCGCATGCAGACCCACCTGGTTGTTGATAGTGACCTCGCGAGTAATCATGTGCACACCAATCCTTTACACATTACATTCTGTCCTTATATTACCAAAATTCTCCCGACTTCGCAAACCCTATTTGCATGTTTTGGAGAATTGCACAGACCGAAGGGGGTTTTTATGGTGCTTTTACTTCAGTTCGACCACGGTGACGCCGGTTTCGCCCTCACCGTAACGTCCCAGGCGGTAACTCTTGACAAGGCGATTATGACGCAGAGTATTCTGCACCGCCGACCGGAGAGCGCCGGTGCCCTTGCCGTGGATGATGGTGACGGTCTTGAGGCGGGCGCGGGAGGCGTTATCCAGGTAGCGCTCCACGGCCAGGTCCGCCTCGTCCGCCATCATGCCCCGGATGTCCAGCTCCGGCGCGCAGGACGCCGCCCGGAGGGACGCCCCCGCCGCCGCGGAGATGTTCGTCTTGGTCTTTTTGACGTTTTCGAGAAGCCGGACTTCCTCGGGGGAGGCGGTGACTTTCATGATGCCCGCCTGGAGGGAGAGGCTTCCGTTATCGTTTACTTTGATGACCTCCGCCCGGATGCCGGAGGACAGAAGCTCCACGGTGTCCCCCGCCGCGATGGGTCGGGAGGGCTTTGCCTCCCCCGCCGCCGGACGGATGGGCTCCTCCCGCTCTCGGACCTTCTCCTCCGCGAGGTTCAGCTTCCGGCGAAGCTCCGCCCGGGCCTCATTGATGGAGTGGACGTCCTCCGCGTCGTTATCCAGAGAGCGCTGGCGGTCGATCTCCCGGAAGGCCTCGTCCGCCGCGGCGCGGGCGTCCTGCAGGATGCGCTCGGCCTCCCGCCGAGCCTTGAGCTCCGCTTTTTCGAGACGGACCTCCAGCTCCCGGCGCATGCGCTCGGCCTGCTTTGCGTCCTCCTCCGCCGCCCGGCGCAGACGCTCCTGGGCCTCGGTCTGGCGCTCCATGGCGACCCGCTGCTCCTCCAGGCGCTCGATGGTGCGCTCGAAGGTGGAGGTCTCCGCCGTGAGGCGGCGTTTGGCGTCTTCAATAATCGTATTGGGAAGTCCCAGGCGGCTGGAGATGGCAAAGGCGTTGGATTTGCCCGGGATGCCCACCAGCAGGCGATAGGTGGGCCGGAGGGTCTCCACGTCGAACTCGCAGGAGGCGTTCACGACGTTCGGAGTGTTCGCGGCGTATATTTTCAGCTCCGCGTAATGCGTCGTGGCCGCCACCAGCGCCCCGGTCTGCCGGGCGTATTCCAAAATGGCGATGGCGAGGGCAGCGCCCTCCGTGGGGTCCGTGCCCGCGCCCACCTCGTCCAGCAGGACCAGGCTCCGGGGGCCGCAGCATTGCAGGATGTCCACCATGTTCACCATGTGGCTCGAGAAGGTGGAGAGGCTCTGCTCGATGGACTGCTCGTCTCCGATGTCCGCCAGAATGCTCTCCAGCACCGGCACGGCGCTGCCGTCCCCCGCCGGGATGTGCAGCCCGCAGCCCGCCATGGCACAGAGAAGCCCCATGGTCTTGAGGGTGACGGTTTTTCCGCCGGTGTTGGGGCCGGTGATGACGATGGTGTCGTGGGCCGCGCCGCCAAGGGTGAGCTCGATGGGAACGGCGGTTTTCTTCGGCAGGAGCGGATGACGGGCTTTTTTGAGAAGGAGTTCGTTTTCCGTGAGGACCGGCTCCCCCGCCATCATGTCGTAGCTCAGCTCGGCTTTGGCGAAGATGAGGTCCAGGGCCGTCAGCACGGTATAGTTCAGGTCGATGTTGCCCCGGTTTGCGGCGCACTCGGCGGAGAGCTCCAGGAGGATGCGCTCGATCTCGGCCTTCTCCTTCGCCCCCAGCTCCCGGAGCTCATTGTTCGCCTTCACGACGCTCATGGGCTCCACGAACAGGGTCGAGCCGCTGCCGGAGACATCGTGCACAAGGCCGGGAAGATCGCCTTTCTTCTCCGCCCGGACAGGGACGACGTACCGCCCGCCCCGCTGGGTGATGATGGCCTCCTGCAGGACCTTGGAGTACGACGGGCTGGTGATGATCTTCTGCAGGCTGTCCCGGACCCGGGCCGTGGCGGCGCGCATTTTCCGGCGGATGTCCGCAAGCTCCGGGGAGGCCGCGTCCGCGATCTCCTCCTCCCCGGTGATGGAGGTCGTGATCTTCTCCTCCAAAAACCGATTGGGCATGAGAGACGAAAACAGGCGCTTCAGACTTCCTGCCTCCCCCCGTCCGCCGGCGAAGCTCGCCGCAGACCGGGCGCAGAACAGCACCCCGGCGATGTCGAGAAGCTCTCGGGTGTTCAGCATGCCGCCCAGGTCCGCCCGGGCAAGGCTCGATCGAACGTCTTTCAAGCCCGAAAACGACGGACTGCCCTTTACCTCTACCATGAGCTTTGCGTCGGTGGTCTCTGCAAGACGCTCCTTCACCTGCCGGGGATCGGACGACGGGCGCAGGGCCATCGCCGCCTCCTTCGCGCCGTCGGACGCTGCCTTCGACGCCAGAAGCTCCAGCACCGCGGGCAGTTCGATGGTCCGCAGGGATTTTTCGTAGAGTTCGTTCGATTTCATAGTCATCTCACGCTTTTCCAGTAATCAAGGGATGAGAAATTGCGGTCCAGCTGCCGCCGGACATAGGTCTCACACACCCGGGCCAGACGCTCTCCCGCGGTCTCCGACACGGCAAAGGAAAACTCCTTCCGGGCCGGAGCGTTCACGATGTGCCGCAGGGCGGCAAGGCTCTCCCCGTCGAGCGGCATCGACGCGCCGAGACTCTGCTCCCCGCAGGCCCGGCAGTGGACCATGCCGCCCTCCAGGGCGAACATGGGATCGGAAACATCTGTTTTTCCGCAGACGCCGCAGGCATCCGCCTCCGGGCGAAAGCCCTCCAGGGTCATAAGGCGCATCTCGAAGACGCTTTTGATCTGCTCGGGGGAATGCATCCCCCGGCTGAGGGCATAGAGGGCGTTGAGACCGAGGCGCAGCGCCGGAGCGTCCGGCATTTCCTCCGCGCAGACGGTGTCGAGAAGCTCCGCGAAATACGCCCCCAGTGCCAGCAGGGAAATATCGTCCCGCAGGCCGAGGAACTGCTCGAGCGTCGAGCCCTCGTCCGCCGTAAATCTGCCCTTGTTTCCGAAAAGGGTGAATTCCGAATAGCACAGGACCTGGCTCGCCGCGCCGAGGCGGCTTTTCTTCCGCAGAGCTCCCCGGGCCTTGATGGTGAGCTTTCCCCGATCCTCCGTCAGCACGGTCAGGATGCGGTCGGCTTCTTTATACTGGACCTCCCGCAGGACCAGTCCTCTTACCGTCGCAAACATGTATGTACCGTCCTCATCCGCGGAAGGGTGTTCGCGTACCCTTCCCGTCCTGCCGGGGATCCGCCCACCCGCGCCGGTACAGCATCCAGCACAGGGGATCGCCCGTCTCAAAAAACAACTGCCAAAAAAGATCGGTCTCGATCTTGTCCATGTTACCACCCCGCGGGATTAGTGTGCCACGCGGAAGGGCGTTCATGTGTCATTCGTCCGTAAATCCAAAATTTCGCAGGAGCGCGTCGCTGTCCCGCCAATTTTCCTTCACCTTCACCCAGGTCTGCAAAAACACCTTCGCACCCATGAATTTCTCGATGTCCCGCCGGGAGAGCTCTCCGATCTTCTTGAGCATCGCCCCGTGTTTTCCGATGATGATGCCCTTGTGGGAGGGCTTCTCGCAGTAAATGGTCACGTCCATGTCGATGACGCCGGGGCGGTCCTCGTCCTCATCGTCCCGCTGGGAGAATTTTGTCACGACCACCGCCGTGCCGTGGGGGATCTCCTTGTCGAGGCACAAAAGGAGCTTTTCCCGGACGATCTCGGCGCAGATCTGTTTTTCCGGCTGGTCGGAGATGTAGTCCTCCGGGAAGAGCGGCGGTCCTTCCACCGCGAACTGCCCGAGGACGGAGAGAAGCTCCTCCACTCCCTCGCCGGTCTTCGCGGAGATGGGAACGATGTCCGTGAAGTCATAAGCCTCGCTATAGAGCGCCATCACGGGAAGAAGCTCCCGCTTGTCCGCCACGGTGTCGGCCTTATTGACGACAAGGACCGCCGGCATCCCGTTTTCCCGGAGGCGTTCAATGAGCAGGCGCTCCTGGGGGCCGATGGAGGCGATGGGCTCCACGAGAAGGGCCACGGCGTCCACGTCCGCCACGGACTGACGGACCACGTTGTCCATGTAGTCCCCCAGCTTCGTCCGGGCCTTGTGGAAGCCCGGGGTGTCGGCAAAGACGAACTGGGTGTCCCCCCGGCCCGTCACCGCGAGAATCCGGCGGCGGGTGGTCTGGGGCTTCGGGGAGACGATGGTGATCTTCTCCCCCACCAGGGCATTCGTAAGGGTGGATTTGCCGACATTCGGACGACCGGCAATGGTGATCATGGCGGTTTTCGTAAACATAGTTTATTCCTCCGTCCGGATGCCCTGCGGCTCCAGGACCTTCATTATGGCTTTCTCCCGGGCACGCATGGCACGCTTCATCTCCCCCTCGTCCACATGGTCATAGCCCAGCAGGTGCAGGACGCTGTGGACAGTGAGGTAGCTGATCTCGTGGTCGGCGCCGTGGCCGAACTCCGCTCCCTGGGCGGCGGCACGATCCACGTTCAGCACCATGTCCCCGAGAAGGAGCCGTCCCGTGCGGGCATCGGTGTCCCCCATGGGAAAGGAAAGGACGTCCGTGGGCCTGTCCACCTCCCGGAACTCCCGGTTGAGAACATGGATGCCCTCGTCGTCCGTCAGGAGGACGGAGAGCTCGCATTTTTCGATGATCCCCTCCGTGTCCAGCACGGCGCCGGCGGCTTTATGGATGCGTCGGCGGAGGGACAGAGGGCATTTCACGCCGTTTTCGCAGCGCAGATGCATTTTTAGTCTTGCCATCACTTCTTCCCCTTCGGCGCGGGTTTGGCGTTTGTATTGTGGCGCTGGGCGTCGAATTTCTCGTAGGCCGCGATGATCCGCTGGACCAGCACGTGCCGCACCACGTCCGCCCCGGTGAGACGGCAGATGGCGATGTCCTCCACGCCCTCCAGGACCCGCATGGCCTCCTTGAGGCCGGAGACCTTGTCCGCGGGCAGGTCGATCTGGGTCACGTCGCCGGTGATGACGACCTTTGAGCCGAAGCCGAGGCGGGTCAGGAACATTTTCATCTGCTCCCGGGAGGTGTTCTGGGCCTCGTCTAGGATGATGAAGCTGTCGTCCAGCGTGCGGCCGCGCATGTAGGCCAGCGGCGCGACCTCGATGTCGCCGCGCTCCAGGTATTTATTGTACGTCTCCGCTCCCAGCATGTCGAACAGGGCGTCGTACAGCGGGCGGAGGTACGGGTCTACCTTGCTCTGCAGGTCGCCGGGGAGAAAGCCCAGGCGCTCCCCGGCCTCCACCGCGGGACGGGTGAGGACGATGCGGTTTACCTTCTTCTCCCGGAAGGCCGCCACCGCGCAGGCCACGGCGAGGTAGGTCTTGCCCGTGCCGGCGGGACCCACGCCGAGGGTCACGGTGTTTTGGCGGATGGCGTCCACATAGGCCGTCTGTCCGATGGTTTTGGGCTTGATGGGCTTGCCCTTGGCCGTGACGCACACGACGCCCCGGGCCAGATCGTCGATCTGGTTTTCTTTGCCCGCCTGGACGAGCTTTATGATGTAGCGCACGTTTTGGGCGTCGATGGCCTCCCCCCGGGCAGCCAGGGAGAGAAGTCCGGAGATGGCTCGCTCTGCGTGCATGACGTTTTCCGCCTCCCCCGTGATGCGGATGTTGTCCTCGCGGTTCGAGACGATGACGCCGAGCTCCGTTTCGATGATGTGCAGATTCTGGTCGAAGGAGCCGAAAACGCTGATGACGTTTTCCATGCGGTCGATCTGCATCGTTCGTTCGATCATGGGTCATTCCTCTGTCTGTGGTATTTTTTCGTAGACGGCGGCAAGCTCCGCCTCCGTCATGGGGACGGGCACGCCCACCCGCTCGCGGCACTCCGCTTGGAGTGTGACATAGAGCATCCCCTCCGCCTCCCAGGCGGAGAATTCCGCCGAGACGATCTCCCCGTCGTCCCCCAGCCGCTTTGAAAGCTCCGCAAGCAGGGACGCGGAAAGCTCCTCCGAAAGCTCCGGGGAGGAAACGGACTCGACGGCATAGGCCGTCACGGTAGTCCGCTCCAGGGCGATGGGAAGGGTGAGCACACCGGACAGCTCCAACGGCATACTCACACTGATTTTATCACATTCGGGCGGACAAATACTACTGCCTTTGTAAAAATTTATGCGCGTATCGCCAAAAACAAGGGAAAACACCGTCCGTTTCTCTCCGGTGGGACGCTTTTCCGTGACCTCGGACGGCGCCGCGGCGGTGATCTCGTACCAGGTCCGCAGGTCCGCGTATCCGACGGCCCGGACGGGACCCTGGACCCCGAAGCGTCCCGTGGCATACCCGCCGACCAGGGTCTCCCCCGGCAGGACCGCGTCGCCCGGCTCCACCTCCGCCGTACCATGCAGGGCGTACACCGCCGTGACGAGGCCGGTGCGGTCCGAAACGATATTCGCGTATTCGTCCTCCGGAATGGGATCGAGGCGTTCCCGGGTCTCCCGGACGATGACCCGGGCGGCGGAGCCCTCCATGGTCACCGTCATCCAGCGGATGTCCGGCAGGCGGAGGATGACGCCGTTTCGCACGGCGTCCTGGCTCATATCCACCCAGCGGGAGCCGATGTCCACCCCGCACTCCGCGAGAGCCTGCCGGAGCACTCCCTCCGGGACCCGGTCATTTCCCTCGATATCGATGCGCCATATCCGGGCCTCGCTCCAGAGGATCAAAAAGGCCAGCGCCGCGAGAAGCACCGCCGGAAGCCACCGCCCCCGGAGATGGGACAGCACCGCCGGAAGCCCATGCCGGGAAAGCGCCGCGACCTCGAACCCCGCCCGCTCCGCCATGCGCCGGACCCGCTTCACCTGCCAGGTCGGAACGCGGAAGCTCACGGAAAAATCTGCGGGCGGCTCCGCATCCCAAAACGGGACGTTCTGCTCGGCTAGGCGCGTCAAAAAACCCGCCGGGTCCGGGCCGGTGCAGCGCAGCGCCGCCCAGCCGATAAGATCGCGGTCCGGCCTCATAGGAGCTCCACCGCCCAGAGCTTTCCCGTCACGACAAGCTCGTGTCCGCTCATAGAGCGCATGCGGAGGGCTTCGCCCTTTACGAGGATCGTGCCGTTCGGGACAGCTGCGGCGATGCGGTCGTCGGCGTACTCCAGAAGCCCGCGATGCCCTTCGATCAGCACCCGGTCCCCGCCGGAGATCGTGATGCGCGGCGCGGCGGAGGCGGCTTCCGCCGGAAGATCGAACCGGGCAGCCACCCGCCCGGTCAGCGTCTGTTTCATGTTCATCACCCCGGGACAGCCTATGCGCTTCCAGGACAAAAAAGCCGTACTTTTTCCCCGGACCGCCGCCATAGGATGCAGCATGAAACGATATACTTCCCTTCTGCTTACCCTCGTCGCCTTCGCGGGGCTCGTCGTCTTCTCCGCCGACGCCGCGGAGGGTGCGAGGCATGGACTTTCCGTCTGCGCCGCCACCCTGGCCCCGTCGCTGTTTCCCTTTTTCGTGCTGTCAAATCTGCTCTCCGCGCTGGGGCTTCCGGCGATTCTGTCCGGCGCGGCGGGAAGACCCCTGCAGAGGCTTTTTCGCGTCTCCGGCGGGGGCGTGCAGGCCTTCGTCCTGGGCCTCACGGGCGGGTATCCCCTGGGCGCGTCCGTGGTGGGAGAGCTGAGAAAAAACGGACTTGTGACCCGGTCGGAGGCGGAACGGCTATTGGCCTTCTGCAACAACTCCGGTCCGGCCTTCCTTCTCGGCGCGGCGGGCGGGGTGTTCCATAGTCCCCGGGCGGGGATGCTCCTCTATGCGTCCCATGTCCTGGCGGCAGTGTGCGTCGGGCTGCTGATGCGCGGGCATGCCGCCGGGGAGGATGCTCCCCTCCCCGCGCCGCCGGAGCCCATTGCCTTCGGAGCGGCCTTTCCCCAGGCGGCGGCGAAAGCCCTCGCCTCCACCCTGGCAGTGTGCGGATATGTGGTGCTGTTCTCCGCGCTTTTGGGCCTTATGCCGATGCCGGCGGGGATGCCGCCCATCCTGCGGGCGCTGGCGGTGGGCTTCGTGGAGCTGGGCAGCGGCATCGCGTCCTTTGCCGGGTCCGCGCCGACGCCGGAAAACCTCGCCGCGGCGGCGTTTCTGCTGGGCTGGGGCGGACTGAGCGTCCACGCCCAGACCCTCGGCGCGGTGGCAGGCACGGATATAAAATGCGCCCGGCACGTTCTTGGCCGGGCGCTGTGCGGAGGCATCTCCGCGTCGATCGCCTATGGACTGGCGACGCTGTGGTTTCAGTAGGGGTATCCCAGGGTCACGCCGCCGTTTGCGGCGTCATAGTCCGCCCCCAGGAGGTCCTGCAGGTCGGAAACGCCCTGCTCCACGGCGGCATAGGCAAGCTCCGTCAGGGTCGATCCGCCGCTCTCGTAGTTCTCCATGGCGTCGTAGGCATTCAGCAGACGGAATTTGTAGGACGGCTCCACGTAGTCCGCGTAGTCGTCGGTATCCAGCATGAACAGCGGGTCATAGCTCACGCCGCTGACCCAGCATTCCCCGGTGGAGGTGTCGCGGCTGACGGTGATCCGGACCGCGGCGGAGAGGTTTGTGTACCGGTCGTTGAAGCAGCTTAAGAGATTCGACAGGCTGTAGCAGGCGACGCAGTTTGCCTTGGTGCCGTCCGCCCGCTCCACGACGCTCGTGACGATGGGTTGTGCAGTCTTCACGCCGCCGCCGACGACGATGTCCACACCCTGAGCGAAGAGATGGTCCGTTACCTCCGTCTGGTTCGGGCGGGTGACGGTGTAGTACTGGGTGCTGTCCCACCAGTAGACAAAGCAGACCACCACGTCCGCGCCGGCGTTTTTCACCGCGGCGATGTCCCCGTCGATGCGGTCATAGTCCACGGTAGTCTGGTCCGTCATATAGTCCTGGGTCAGGATGTCCAGACACCAGGGACGGTCCGCGATGGAGGCGCCGCCGGTGCCGTAGGTGTAGCTCAAAAAGGCCACCTGCACGCCGTGGACATCCGCGATGAAGGCGCCGTGGCTCTGCTCCGAGGGGTACGCGCCTACGGTATAGAGACCCTCGCTCTGCATGGTGCGGACGGTCTCCGCGAGACCGTCGAAGCCCAGGTCCAGGATATGGTCCGTGGCGGCGTTCACCACCTGAAAGCCCGACCCGGCCAGGGCCGTGGCGATGTCCGCCGGCATGTTGTAGCCGGAGTCGTAGGCATCCGCCTCCGTGACGGTGCCCACCATGGTGCAGGCGGCAAGGTCCACCCCGGCGAGGGAGGTCACGATGCCGGAGAGCTCGTCGAAGAAGTCGTAGGTGGTGGTTTCGTCCACCGTGGCGGCGGCGTCCGTGGTAAGTCCGGGCTGGCCCACCAGGTCCCCCGCAAACAGGAGGGTCACGGTCTCCGTCACCCGGTCCGGCGTGGGGGTAGGCTCCGGGGTGGCGGTGGGCTCCGGCGTCGGCGTGGCGGCGGCGGCGATCTCCTCCGCCTCGATGGCGGCCATTTGCTCGGTGTTCGCCCGGTAGTTGAAGAAGATCAGGATGGCAAGTCCAACGGCAAGAAACACCAGAAGGACGTACAAGAACCCTGTAAGGAATCCGTTTTGTCTCATGGCCTTACCTCAGCTCCAGCACCGCGCGGGCGAGGAAATCCAGCTTGTCCGTATTGTACTGTCCCAGGGTGCCGGCGCTGGAGGCGCGGCGGATCGCGCCGTCGTAGGGCAGGCTCGCCACTACGGGGACGGTCTCGCAGCTTTCGGCGATGTTCATATCCTCCTCCGCGAAGTTCTCCACGACGCCCATGACAGGCACCCGGAGCATGTCCGCGAGATTGATCGCCCGACGGAGAGCGCCGGAGCTCTGCTCCCCCGGCTCCGCCACGGCCAGGGCGTAATCCACCGGCATGGTGGTGTAATACTCCAGGGGAATGTCCCCCGCGCCGGAGGGCATGTCGACGATGAGGACGTCCAGATCAGCCGGCCAGTTCGTGTCCTTAAAGAGCCACACAGCCAGCTTTGCCATGTCCTTTCCCGGCCAGATCACGGGCTCGCTGGGGTCCTCGGTGATGATGCCCATGCTGACGACGGGGATGCCGTCGGCGTTCTCCACCGGGGCAAGCTCCGGCATATCCCCCAGAACGGGATCGGTCATTCCGAGAAGGGCGGGAATGCCCGGGCAGGCGATGTCCGCGTCCAGGATAGCGGCTTTGGCGCCCTGCTTGCGGATGGCCTTCGCGAGAAGCACCGAGATCACGCTCTTACCGGTGCCGCCCTTGCCGCCCGTGACGATGAGGACGACCTTGGCGGGCTTCTTTACCTTTGAGGAGCATTCCGCCTCGCAGGTGGAGCAGTTGTGCTCGCAGGCCTGGAGGGTTTCGAGGTAGGCCTGCTGTTCCTCCGGGGTCATGTTTTTTATGCGTTCCAGTTCATCCATAGCTGGTCTCTCCTGTAAAGCAAAGGGATAGGCTGAGAGTTCAAAAAGCTCTCAGCCTATAATATTACCGCATATTTTCGGAAAAATAAAGTCCTTTCTGTGAACATCAAGCGTCCAGGCCGTCCATGCGCCCCAGGATCGTGCAGACCACGGCGCGGCTGGCGTCCACCCGGGGACGGAGCGTGCCGTCCTCATAGCCGGATACGATGCCCTTCGCCACCGCCCATTTCATAGCGTCCCGGGCCCAGGAATGGATGCTGGCGGCGTCGGTGTAGACCGAGAGGTCGCAGTCCGTCTTCGGCTCTCCCTGCCGTCGGTAGAGGATGGTGACGAGCTCCTCCCGGGTGATGGCCTGTCCCGGACGGAATTCCGTGTCGGAGTAGCCCTTCACGATGCCGAGGGACGCCGCCCACCGCACCGGGTCCCGATACCAGGACTGGGTCAGGTCCGTGAAGGTGGCGGAGGCCGTGCAGTCCGGTTCCCCGGCCATGCGATAGAGCATGGTGACGAGCTGACCGCGGGTCGTGGTGCCGGCGGGCTGGAAGGTAGTGTCCGTCATGCCCTTCACGATGCCCGCCCGGTATGCCGCGAGGACCGCGTCATGGTACCACGTCCCCTCCTTCACGTCGGTGAAGGGGTTGGTCATGGCCGACACTCCCGGCTCGAACCAGATGTCCAGGTCCACCGCGGTGGCCTTGCCGTTGTAGCGCACGCCGTCCACGACGCCCTTGTCGGAGCACTGCCAGAATTCGTAGGGATGGGTGGTGTAGCTCGTCTGGGTGGTGTAATTTGCCAGCCACAGACGGTCCAGCTCCTCGGCGTACATATCGGCCTTCAGCATGGAGGGATTGGAATAGACCATGCTCTCATACCCCGCCTGCTCTACCTTGGCGCAGAAAGCAAGGCACAGGTCCGTCACCTCCCGGCGGCTGAGGCCGGCGTTGGAGAAGCGTCCGTTGGGGTAGTGCTCCAGATCGAACACCAGAGGAAGGTCGATGTCATAGTTTGCGGCGAGGCCCAGGAGAAGCTCCGCCTCGTCCTCCGCCTCCTTGACGGTGATGGCCTGGGAGAATATGTAAAGCCCGACCTTGAGCCCCGCTGCCTTCGCCCCCTTCACATGGGATTCGAAGCAGGAATCCGGGGCCAGCGCGCCGGATTTCGTGAGCCGATACGCCGCGCGGATGAAGACAAATTCCACCCCTGCGGCCTTGGCCTTAGCCCAGTCGATGTCATTCTGGTAGGCGGAGACGTCGATGCCGTAGTGCAGGGTCTCGCCGTCGTGGCTCCGGGGAATAAACTCGCTCCAGGTGGTCCCGTAGTCGCCGTCCAGATGCTGGATACGCCCCCGGAGCGGGTCCTCCGGGTCCAGACCGTGCCAGTCGAGGTCCTCCGATAGGGGCAGCTCGCCCTCGTCCTCCTCCGAAGGGATAGGCGCTTCCGACGCGTTCGCCACTTCCTCGGGCAGCAGCATTTCCTCCGCGATCAGTTCCTCCTCGATCTCCCCGGAGGCCAGCGCCGCCGGCATCGTACTCCACAGCAGCAGCCCGCACAGCAGTCCGCCGATCAGTCGTTTCCTCATAATCTCTCCATCCAAATCATTGCAAACAGAAACAAGAAATTACAAAAGTTACAATCAATATAGCACAAATAGTCTCCGCTGGCAAGAGCGAACCGGCGGTAAAAACCGGAAAATCCGCTGTTTTGGGAAAAATGTCCTCCTTTTTCTCCGGGGGCTGTGGTACAATGGGAGAAAAACGGGCGAGGCGCGTATGACAGAGCTGCGGAAAAACGAGATATACGAGGCGGAGATCACGGGATTTTCCTCCGACGGCGGCGGGGTATGCCGCATCGAGGGACGGGCGGTGTTCGTGCCCCGGACCCTGCCCGGAGAGATATGGCGCGTGCGGATCGTGAAGGCGAACCGCACGGCGGTATGGGGCCGGGGCGAGGAATGTCTCTCCCACTCCCCCCATCGGATCGCTCCGGCCTGCCCGGTCTATGGAAAATGCGGCGGCTGCGCCTGCATGCACATGGACTACGAGACGGAGCTCTCCTTCAAGCTGGGCCGGGTGAACGACGCTCTGAAACGCATCGGCGGTCTTACCCTGCAGGCGGAGACGATCTACGGCGCGGACCGCATGTTCGGCTATCGCAACAAGGCCATCTATAATTTCGCCCCCGGGCCGGTCTGCGGCTTTTACCGCGCCCGGAGCCATGACGTGATCCCCATCGACCGCTGCCTTCTGCAGCCGGAGAGCTTCAACGCCGCCGCGAAAGCCCTGTGCGCCTGGATGGAGGCGACGGACACCCCCGCCTACGACGAAGCTGCCGGAAAGGGCCTTGTCCGCCATCTGTTCCTGCGGGAGGGGCTGGACGGCTTTGCCGCCTGCATCGTCGCCGCGGGGGAGATTCCCGCTACGGTGTCGGAGTCCCTGCGAAACGCCTGTCCCGGCCTCACGGGGGTATCCCTTTGCGTGAATGATCGACCCGGAAACGTTGTCCTCACGGACGACATCCGCCCGCTGTGGGGTGATCCCGGGGTGGTGCAGTCCCTCGGCGGCGCGCGGTTTCATCTCTCGCCCCAGACCTTTTTCCAGGTGAACACCCGGCAGGCGGAGAGGCTCTATGCCCTCGCCGGCGCCTACGCGGAGCCCGAGGGAATGACCGTGCTGGACCTCTACGGCGGCGCGGGAACCATCGGACAGGCCGTCGCCCGGAAGGCCAAGTGCCTCATCGGCAGCGACATCGTCCCCTCCGCCGTGGAAAATGCCCGTCGGAACGCGGAAGAAAACGGCCTGAAAAACGCGGAATACATCTGCGGCGACGCCTCCTTCGTCGCCAAAACGCTGGCGGAGAACGGCCTGCGCCCGGAGGTCATCATCACCGATCCGCCCCGGAAGGGCATGGATGAGGAGGTCCTGCGGGCCATCGCCGCCATGGGCCCGGACCGGCTGGTATACGTCTCCTGCGACCCCGGCACCCTGGCCCGGGACCTGAAGCGCCTCATCCCCCTGGGCTACACCCCGCAAAAATGCGCCGCGGTGGACCTGTTTTCCCGAACGGCCCATGTCGAGACGGTAGTATTGATGTCACGCAGTATGGACTGACCGCCGAAAAAGTGCCGTATTTCCGGGCTTTTCGGGCATTAGGCCGTCAGCGGCGGAGAGCAGATTTGTCCGCAAAAACCGCTCCGACAGAACATATCAAAGGAAATCTGCGGAGGGTTGAGTAGGCCATTTAGATGTCATAGGGTTGAGTTAGTGATATAGATGTCGGAGGAATTGATTTATGGCGTCAAGCAAAGAATACTTGGATTTTATATTGGAGCAATTGTCGAATTTGGACGACGTGTCCTATCGGGCGATGATGGGAGAATACATCATCTACTACCGTGGCAGGGTTGTCGGCGGCATTTACGATGATCGCTTTCTCGTAAAGCCTACCAAATCTGCTGTGGCGATGATGCCAAACGCGGATATGGAACTTCCGTATGACGGCGCGAAGGAAATGCTGCTCGTGGATGACGTGGACGATAAGGAGTTCCTGAGAGAACTGCTGAAAGCGATGTATGAGGAACTGCCTGCTCCGAAGAAAAAGAATTAAACAGATCGATACTCAACCAGCGGTAGAGTGTACGGAAATCAACCGCCGGTTCGTGTTAAAGCATAGTGCCATCGGATATGCTTGAGCCATGAAAGGAGGTGCCCGATATGGATCAGATCAAAATTGGAAGATTCATCGCAGCCTGCCGGAAGGAGCAGGGCATGACCCAGGCAGTCCTGGCCGAGAGGCTCGGCATCAGCGACCGAGCGGTGTCCAAGTGGGAGACCGGGAAATCCCTGCCGGATTCCGGGATCATGCTGGAGCTTTGCGAGCTTCTGGAAATCAATGTCAACGAGCTCCTGTCGGGCGAGCGGATCATGGCAGAATCATATGATAAACGGGCAGAAGAAAACCTGCTCGAAATGAGACGGCAGGTTGAGGAGAAAAACAGGCAGTTGCTCAGAACGGAATACATGATCGGAGGTCCGGCGACTGCTGCAGGTTTGGTCATGTGCGCTGTCACAGCCTATGTGGAAATGCCAGACGGCCTCCGGATCGGCCTTATCGCATTTGCTCTTATAATGATACTTGCTGTTGCGTTTATCGCGGTGGGCATTGAGCAGAAGGCCGGATATTATGAGTGTCAGAAATGCCATGACCGGCATGTGCCTACCTACTGGCAGACAAATCTTGCGATGCACGTCGGCAGGACCCGATACATGAAATGCCCTGCGTGCGGAAAATACAGTTGGCAGAAAAAAGTGCTGACAAAGGAGTGTATCTAAAACCGCCGGATGCAGAGGGCGTTAAATCTTCAAAAAACGGCAGGGAGCCGGCACGAGGGTGTCGGCTCCCTGTTGTATTCGGTTGTTTACGCCGCGTCGATGCGGCTGCGGCGTTTTTCCAGCCAGGGCAGAAAATAGTCCCGATAGACAAAATCGATGATCGCGACGCCGGGAATGGCCAGCAGGATGCCGAGAACGCCGAACATCCGGCCGCCCACCACGACGCCGATGAGAATCCACAGCCCGGACACGCCCAGGGAATTTCCGAACAGCCGGGGTTTGAGGATGTACCCGTCCACCGTCTGCAACACCAGGGTGAACACCAGAAATATCAGCGCGTACAGCGGACGCACCAGGACCAGCGCGAACGCTCCCACGACGCCGCCGATGATGGGTCCGAAGGTGGGAACAAGGTTCGTGATCGCCACCACAAAGGACACAAGGCCCACATACGGCATGCCTGCGATGAGCATGAACACCGCGTTCACCGCGCCGACGATGAGGCTGTCGATGAGGTTAAAGACGATGTACCGGCTGAGGATGGCGTTGCACCGGCGCAGAAACGCCATCACGCCGTCGTACTTCGCCGCGCTGAACATCCCGCGCAGGAGCCTCTCCGTACCGGACCGCAGACTGCGCTTCCCGGCAAGAAGATAGATCGAGAGCATAAACCCGATGGCCCACTGGAATATCTGCTTTCCTGCCGTGGCGGAGGAGGTCAGTATGTTCGAAAGATTGTTCATGAGGTAGGTCGAGACCGTTTTCAGAATGTCTCCCGAGGAGGATACGAGTCCGCTTAGGCTGTCCCGGTCGAAGCTCAGGTGGTCCAGAAGGCCGGAGCTCTGCAGGACCGCTTCCAGGGAGGCGACATACCCATCCAGGTTCCCAACGAAGGTGGAAACGCTCTCAAAAAGCTGCGGCAGGATCACAAGCATCAGCAGCACCACCAGCACCACCACCGTCACAAAGGCCAGGGTGTTGGACAGAGTGATGCGGCGTTTTTCGCTTTTCAGGCGGCGGAACACCCGGGCTTCATACAGCCGCTCCAGGGGATTGACGAGGTAGGCCAGCACGCAGCCCAGAATGACCGGGGAGAAATACCCCACGAAGGTCCCGACGCTGTCGCAGAAATCCCCCCAGCGCATGAGAAGGACATACAGCACGACGCCGATGACCACGGCGACGGCGGTGGGATACCAGGGCCGACTGCGGAGATCGAATTTTTTCATAACGGCTCCTTTGCATAGAACGGCAAAAAACGGGCACGCTGCAGACAGCGCACCCGTTTTCGGTTGGCGATTTACTCGGCCACGTAAGGCAGCAGAGCGATCTGACGGGCACGCTTGATGGCCTCGGTCAGCTGACGCTGGTGCTGGGCGCAGGCGCCGGTAGTGCGGCGGGGCAGAATCTTGCCGCGCTCGGAGAGGTATTTCTTCAGGCGGGCGGTATCCTTGTAGTCCACATGGGTCATTTTGTCAACGCAGAACTGGCAAACCTTTCTGCGCTTGCGGGGCTTAGCCCGATTATTATCGAAAGCCATGATAATCCTCCTAAATCAGAATGGCAGATCGCCGTCGCCGTCCTCGCTGAGGTCGGAGAAAGCGCCGACGCCCGCGCTGCCGGACTGGGAAGCCGGAGCGCCGTAGTTGTTGTTGCCGAAGCTGCTGCGGGAAGCGGAACCGCCGCGGGAATTGTCGTCCCGACGCTTGCTGTCGCCGAAGTAGATGTTGTCCGCCACGATCTCGGCGCTGGTGCGCTTGTTGCCGTCGCGGTCAGTCCAATCGCGCATCTGCAGGCGGCCGGAAACCACCGCCATGCTGCCCTTCTGGAAGTACTTCGACACGAACTCGCCGGTGGCGCGCCACGCAACGCAGTCGATGAAGTCGGTCTGACGCTCGCCGCCGTCGCGGGGCTGGAAGTCCCGATCCACCGCCACGCGGAACGTAGCGACCGGGGTCTGGGACTGGGTGTAGCGCAGCTCGGGGTCACGGGTCAGACGGCCCATGACGACGATGTGGTTCAGCATGAGAGCTTCACCCCTTACTCCGCGCGCAGCGTGATGAGGCTGCGCAGGATGCCGTCGGTAATACCGAGGACACGGTCGAGCTCGGCGGGGAAGCCGGGAGCGCTGGTGAAC
The DNA here is from genome assembly GCA_964401725.1 of uncultured Oscillospiraceae bacterium. GTDB lineage: Bacteria > Bacillota > Clostridia > Oscillospirales > Oscillospiraceae > CAJOIG01. The sequence continues at coordinate 15,542 of CAYNZM010000002.1, read as the reverse complement.
TGGATGAGGACGTAATAGCCTTCGCTGATGTAGTTGATTTCGTAAGCGAGTTTCTGCTTCTCGCTCACCGTCATCTCATCGATCGTGCCATTCGCCTCCACAAGCGCCTTGAATTTCTCGACGATCGCGGTACGGGTCTCCTCGTCCAGGTTGGGATCGATGATATACATGACCTCGTACTTTTCGCTTGTCTTAGCCATTGGTGCACCTCCTTATGGTCATTTGGCCCCTGATGTTCCCAGGAGCAAGGAAAATTCTCCTGACCCTGCGGTCAAGCCCTATTATTATACACGAAAATCTTTTCTTGTCAAACGATTTGTGCTATACTCTGGTGGCAAAAATCGAAAAATCCACCCCCAGGAGGCTGTTTATAATGAAATTTTCCGAAATGCCCTACGTCCGCCCGGACAAGGACGAGATCCTGGCAAAGCTTTCGGACTTCACCGCCCGTCTGCAGAACGCCCGGGACTTCGCCGCCGCGGACGCGGTGTATCTCGAGGCCGACGCCTACAGCGGTGAGATCGTGACCCTTATGACCCTCGCGGAAATTCGCCACTCCATCGACACCCGGGACAAGTTCTACGAGGCCGAATCCGACTGGTGGGACGAGACCTCCCCCCTGCTCACCGAGGGTTCGAACGCCTTCCAGCGGACCCTGTTCGAGAGCCCCTTCCGTACCCAGTTCGAGGAAAGATACGGCACGGTGGTCTTCAAGAACATCGACCTGGCGCTGAAATCCTTCTCCCCCGCCATCATCCCGGAGCTCCAGCAGGAAAATGCCCTGGTCACGGAGTACAATAAGCTCATCGCCTCGGCGCAGATCGAGTTCGAGGGCAAAACCTACACCGTCGCCCAGATGGGGCCCATCCAGCAGGACCCGGACGATGCCCGCCGTCTTGCCGCGTGGAAGGCGACCGGCTCCTGGTTCCGCTCCAAGGCGGGGGACCTGGATCGCCTCTACGCCGAGCTCACCGCCCTGCGGGACGGCATGGGCCGGAAGCTGGGCTACGACGGCTACACGGAGCTCGGCTACTGCCGCATGAGCCGCTCGAGCTACGGCAAGGCGGAGGTGGAGCGCTTCCGCGCCGCGGTGCAGAAGCACCTTGTCCCCGTGGCGGACCGCATCCGCCGGGCCCAGGCGAAGCGTCTCGGCGTGAGCTACCCCATGAGCTACGCCGACCAGTCCCTCATGTTCCGCTCCGGCAACCCCAAGCCCATGGGCACCGCAGACGACATCGTGGCCCAGGCAAGGAAGTTTTATCACGAGCTCTCCCCCCAGACGGCGGAGTTCATCGACCACATGCTGGACGACGAGATGATGGACCTTCTCGCCACCCCCGGCAAGCAGGCCGGCGGCTACTGCACGGAGCTTCCCGCCTACCACACCCCCTTCATCTTCGCGAACTTCAACGGCACCCAGGGCGACGTGGAGGTCGTCACCCACGAGGCCGGTCACGCCTTCCAGAACTGGACCGCCCGGGACATCGTTCCCATCGACTGCCACTGGGCTGGCATGGAGGCCAGCGAGGTCCACTCCATGAGCATGGAGTTTTTCGCCTGGCCCTGGAGCGAGGGCTTCTTCGGCCCGGACACCCGGAAATTCCACTACAGCCACCTGGCCTCGGCCCTGACCTTCATCCCCTACGGCACCATGGTGGACCACTTCCAGCACATCGTCTACGAGCGGCCGGACATGACCCCGGCGGAGCGGAACGAAATTTGGCGTGAGCTGACGGGAATGTATATGCCCTGGCTGCGGCTCGACGGCGAGGAGATCCCGTTCTTCGGGGACGGACGCTTCTGGCAGCGGCAGGGACACATCTTCCAGTCGCCGTTCTACTACATCGACTACTGCCTCGCCCAGACCATGAGCCTGTATTTCTGGGCGGAGTCCCAGAAGGACTTCCGGGCCGCCTGGGAGCAGTACTACCGCTACACCAAGCTCGCCGGGACAAAGACCTTCACGGAGCTTCTCGCCGCGGCGGAGCTTCCCACCCCCTTCGACGAGGAAACCATGCGGTGCATCTGCGAAAACGCCGCCGCCTGGCTCGAGAGCTTCGACCTCACGGGCATCGAGTGATTCCCCGGACCCAACCACGGCAGGGCAAGCGTCCTGCCGTTTTTTTCATGATTCCCGTAACATGGGCCCTTCCGATCGGTACTATATAGGCAGGAGGTGATGAAGCCATGACCGAACAGGACATTCTGGCACTGCTTACGGCCCGCTCCGAGGACGCTGTCGCGGCGATGGAAGCGGACCTGGGTCCCGCCTGCCGTCGTCTGGCCCGGAACATCCTCGACTCCGAGCAGGACGTGGAGGAGTGCGTGTCCGACGCTTTTCTCGCCGCCTGGAACGCTATCCCGCCCGCAAAGCCGGACTCCCTCAAGGCTTGGCTTCTGCGGACGACACGAAACCTTGCCATCCACCGCCTGCGCTACAACACCGCTGCCTGCCGCGAAAGTCGGTACGACGCCGCCCTCGACGAGCTCGCGGACATCCTGCCCGCGCCGGAGGGCGTCGAAACGGTCCTGGACGCCCATGTTCTGGCGGAGGAGATCGGCCGCTTCCTCGACGGCTGCGACAGGCTAAGCCGCATGTGCTTTGTCCGTCGCTACTGGTACGCCAATCCCGTGGGAGACATCGCGCGCTCCCTGGGGCTGCGCCCGAATGCCGTGTCCGTCCGCCTGCACCGCACCCGCGAAAAACTGCGGCTCCATCTGATCAAGGAGGGATTCTTGCCATGACGAAAAACGACCTTGCCTGCGCCATGAACGGGCTGGAAGACCGCCACATTCTCGAAGCCTGCGAGACACCGAAGCGCCGGACGGGCTCCGTCCTGCGTCGCGCCGCCGTCATAGCCGCCGCCGCGATCCTATGCCTTGCGCTGGCGCTGCCCGCCATGGCCCTCAGCGACGCTGGATACGAGCTGCTTTACGCCGCCATGCCGACGCTTGCCCAGCGCTTCCGTCCCGTGCGCCTTGCCTGCGTGGACAACGACATTCAGATGGAGGTCCTTGCCGCCTCTGTCCGGGACGACACCGCCGAGGCGTACATCGCCCTGCGGGACCTCGCCGGGGACCGGATCGACGGGACCGCAGACCTCTTCGACAGTTGGAGCTTCCACACTGCCTACGACAGTATGGGGACCTGCCGTATGGAGAGCTATGACGAGGACACCGGGACCGCCGTGTTCTATGTGTACAGTACCGCCATGGATGGGCAGGAGCTCCCCGAACGCGGGAGCAAGGCCACCTTTTCCGTCCATCGGATCCTCAGTGGGAAGCAGGCCGCGGAGGGCGTGTCCCTGGGAGCGGCGCTGAAGGACCTGCCCGCGGAGGCCGCGACGCGGACGGTGACGGAACTGCGCGGCGGCAGCGTATGGAGCGGAGACAGCGCCCTCCTCGTCCTCGCGTCCCGGAGCGAGCCGCTGCTCTCTCCGGCGGACGGCGTGACCGTCACCGCCGCAGGCTGGGTGAACGAAGCGCTCCACATGCAGGTGCGATACGAGGACATCCTCCGCACGGACAACCACGGCTTTCTGTACTATATCGACGAGAACGGCGAAACGATATACGCCGACAGTTCCTACTCCTTCTGGGACGACGACGGCGTCAGCGGCATCGAGGAATACGTCTTCGACCTTGCCCCGCAGGACCTGGACCCGGACGCCTTCTACGGCGATTTCTACACCGCCTCCCTGCTGACGGAGGGAAACTGGCAGGTTACCTTCCCTCTCGAAGCGGATATTGTCGAATAAACCTCAAAAAGCAGAAAAAAGAGGACGCCGCGAGCGATCGCGGCGTCCTTTGGTTTATGCGGTTGGCTTACTCGGCGGAGACTTCCTTCTCGAACATCTCCTTCTGGAGCTGCAGGTTCGCGTAACGCTCCACGGAGGCCTCCTCGGCCTTGGTGAAGAGCTCTTCAGCCCGCTCGGGGAAGTTGATGGTCAGGGAGGAGTAACGAGCCTCGTTCATGATGAAGTCGCGGTAGGAGCCGGTGGGCGCCTTGGAGTCCAGGGTGAACGGGTTCTTGCCCTCGGCCTTGAGAGCGGGGTTGTACCGGAAGAGGTTCCAGTAGCCGCACTCCACGGCCTTCTTCATCTCGGACTGGCAGTTCGTCATGCCGCCCTTGATGCTGTGCATCTCACAGGGAGCGTAGCCGATGATGAGGGACGGGCCGGGATAGGCCTCGGCCTCCGCGATGGCCTTCAGCGCCTGGGCGGGGTTCGCGCCCATGGCGATCTGGGCAACGTAGACATAGCCATAGGTCATGGCGATCTGGGCGAGGGACTTCTTCGCAACGGCCTTGCCCGCAGCGGCAAACTGCGCCACCTGGCCGATCTGGGACGCCTTGGAGGCCTGACCGCCGGTGTTGGAGTAGACCTCGGTATCGAACACGAGGACGTTCACGTCCTCGCCCTGGGCCAGAACGTGATCCAGGCCGCCGTAGCCGATGTCGTAGGCCCAGCCGTCGCCGCCGAAGATCCAGACGGATTTCTTCGACAGGAATTCTTTGTTCTTGAGGAGCTTCACGCAATGCTCGCCGCCGCGGCCGTGGGTCTCCAGGGCCTCGACGAACTTGCGGGTGGCAAGCTCGTTTGCCTTGCCGTCGTCGTAGGTGGCGAGGTACTCCTTCGCGGCGGAGACGATGGGCTCCACCTTGCCGTTTTCGATGATGTACTCCACATCGGCACGGAGCTGCTCCCGGATGGTCTTCTGGCCGAGGTACATGCCGAGACCGAACTCGGCGTTATCCTCAAACAGGGAGTTTGCCCACGCGGGACCGCGGCCTTCCTTGGTGCGGGTGTAGGGGCTCGTGGCCGCCGGACCGCCCCAGATGGACGAGCAGCCGGTGGCGTTCGCGATATACATGTGGTCGCCGCAGACCTGGGTCACCAGGCGGGCATAGCTCGTCTCGGCGCAGCCGGCGCAGGAGCCGGAGAACTCCAGCAGCGGCTGGTGGAACTGGCTGCCTTTGACGGTGAGGTCGAAGAGCTCCTCCTTCGGAGCGACCTCGTCCGCCATGTAGTTCCAAACGGCCTCCTGGGCCTGCTCTTCCTCGCGGCCGACCATGGTGATGGCCTTCGTGGGGCAGACGCCGACGCAGACGCCGCAGCCCATGCAGTCCAGCGGGCTGACCGCCATGGTGAACTTATATACGCCCTTGCCCTTGCCGGCCTTCCAGTCGGCGATCTTCGCGGCGGCGGGAGCCTTCGCGGCTTCCTCCTCGGTCAGGGCGAAGGGACGGATGGTAGCGTGGGGGCAGACATAGGCGCACTGGTTGCACTGGATGCACTTGCCCTCGTCCCAGCGGGGCACGGTGACCGCGACGCCGCGCTTCTCGTGGGCGGAAGCGCCCAGGAAGAAGGTGCCGTCCACGTGATCGGCAAAGGCGGAGACGGGCAGGCTGTCGCCGTCCATCTTATCCACGGGGTTCAGGATGGTCTTCACCATCTTCATGACCTCGGGCCGGTCGGGATGGACCTCGGGATCGGGGGTATCCTCGCAGGCGGCCCAGCTCGCGGGAACGTCGATCTTCACGAAGGCGTTCGCGCCGAGGTCGATGGCCTTGTGGTTCATGTCCACGATGTCCTGGCCCTTCTTGCGGTAGGACTTCGTGGCGGCCTCCTTCATGTGCTGGACGGCCTCCTCCGCGGGCATGACCTTCGCAAGGGTGAAGAACGCGGACTGGAGAATGGTATTCGTGCGCTTGCCCATGCCGATCTCGATGGCGAGGTCGATGGCGTTGATGGTGTAGAGCTGGATGTTGTTCTGGGCGATGTAGCGGCGGGAGGCGCCGTCGATGTGCTTATCGAGCTCCTCGGGCTTCCACTGGCAGTTGATGAGGAAGACGCCGCCGGGCTTCACGTCCTGGACCATCTTGAAGCCCTTGTCCACATAGGACGGGTTGTGGCAGGCGACGAAGTCGGCCTTGGAGATGTAGTACGGGCTCTTGATGGGGCTGTCGCCGAAGCGGAGGTGGCTGATGGTAACGCCGCCGGTCTTCTTGGAGTCGTACTGGAAGTAGGCCTGGACGAATTTGTCGGTGTAGTCGCCGATGATCTTGATGGAGTTCTTGTTCGCGCCGACGGTGCCGTCGCCGCCGAGGCCCCAGAACTTGCACTGGATGGTGCCGGCGGGAGCGGTGTCGGGGGCGGGCTCCTCCGCCAGGGAGAGGTTCGTCACGTCGTCCACGATGCCGACGGTGAACTGGCGCTTGGGCTCGTCCTTTTTGAGCTCCTTGTACACCGCGAAGACGCTGGCCGGGGTGGTGTCCTTGGAGGCGAGGCCGTAGCGTCCGCCGATGACCCGGATGCCGGTGCGTCCCGCCGCGGCGAGAGCGGTGACGACGTCCATGTACAGGGGCTCGCCCTGGGAACCGGGCTCCTTGGTGCGGTCGAGGACCGCGAGCTTCCTGCAGGTGGCGGGAATGGCCTCGAGGAGCTTGTCCGCCGCGAAGGGCCGGTACAGGCGGACCTTCACGAGGCCGACCTTCTCGCCCTGGGCGGTCAGGAAATCGATGACCTCCTCCGCCACGTCGCAGATGGAACCCATGGCGACGATGACCCGCTCGGCGTCGGGAGCGCCGTAGTAGTTGAAAAGCTTGTAGTCGGTGCCGAGCTTGGCATTGACCTTGTCCATGCACTCCTGTACGATGGCAGGCAGGGCGTTGTAGTAGGTGTTCGCCGCCTCGCGGTGCTGGAAGAAAATGTCGCCGTTCTCGTGGGAGCCGCGCATGATGGGACGCTCGGGGTTCAGGGCGCGGGCGCGGAAGGCCTCCACGTCTTTCATGTCCAGCATGTCCCGGAGGTCCTCATAGTCCCAGACCTCGATCTTCTGCAGCTCATGGGAGGTGCGGAAGCCGTCAAAGAAGTTCAGGAACGGGACCCGGCCCTTCAGGGCGGCGAGGTGGGCCACCGGGGAGAGGTCCATGACCTCCTGGGTGTTGGTCTCCGCCAGCATCGCAAAGCCGGTCTGACGGCAGGCATACACGTCGGAGTGGTCACCGAAGATGGACAGGGAGTGGGTCGCGAGAGTACGGGCCGTGACATGGAAGACGGTCGGGAGGAGCTCGCCGGCGATCTTGTACATGTTGGGGATCATCAGCAGCAGGCCCTGGGACGCGGTGTAGGTCGTGGTGAGAGCGCCGGCGTTCAGGCTGCCGTGGACGGCGCCGGCCGCGCCGGACTCCGCCTGCATCTCCTGGACCTTGACGGTGGTGCCGAAGAGGTTCTTCTGCCCCGCAGCCGCCCACTGATCCACATAGTCCGCCATCGGGCTCGACGGAGTGATGGGGTAGATGGCCGCGACCTCGGTGAAGGCATACGACACATGAGCGGCGGCGTTGTTGCCGTCCATGGTCTTCTTGGAACGGGTCATAGTCACACACATCTCCTTTATGAAATTTTTTTCACACGATTGCCATTATCTTCGTCATTGTATCATAATCCGTCCGATATGAAAAGCAGAATTTTGTATTTCCGTAAGAAAATACTTTTGAAATACTTACTTAAAAATATTTTTCTTGTGCAGTATGGAAAAGTGCGGTATAATACTCTGCGAATGTCCATAATGATCTAACGGCAACGCGATCACAAAAGGAGGTCCTGGCCTTGTTAATGAAAACAAGCGAAAAGGGCATCATCGACATTGCGAACGATGTCTTTTCCAATATCGTAGGAGACGCGGCATCCAGCTGCTTCGGCGTCAAGGGCATGGCGAGTCAGTCAAAAAATGACGGCGTTTGGCAGTTGCTTCGGCGGGAATCCATGTCGAAGGGCGTCACCGTGCATTACGGCGACGACGGCACCGTCGCGGTGGAGCTGCACATCGTAGTGGACCACGGCGTGAATCTCTCCGCCCTGTGCGAGAGCATCATGTCCGAGGTGAGCTACAAGGTCACCGCCGCCACCGGCGTTATCGTAAATCAAGTGGACGTGTTCGTCGATTCCATGAACATGGACTGATCCCCGCGCACCATCACACTGCTGGATAGAGGTATGAAACTTTGAGAGAATACATCGACGGCGCCGCGTTTCGGGACATGGTCCTGTGCGCGTACGACGCCCTGTCTGCCAACGAGCAGACCATCAACGAGCTGAACGTCTTCCCGGTCCCCGACGGCGACACCGGCACCAATATGTGCCTGACCATGAGCTCCGCCGCCTCGGACCTCCGCAAGAATGGCGCCTCCCCCACCCTGACCGCCACCGCCGACCGCGTGGCCTCCGGCCTCCTGCGCGGCGCGCGCGGAAACTCCGGCGTCATCACGTCGCTGCTGTTCCGCGGCATGTCCAAGGGCCTCAAGAAGCTGGAGACCGCCTCCGCCGCCCAGTTTGCCGCCGCCATGAACAGCGGTGTGGAAGCGGCGTACAAGGCCGTCATGAAGCCCGCCGAGGGCACGATCCTCACCGTCAGCCGTCTCGCCGCGGAGGCCGCCCAAAACTGCGCCCAGCAGACTGCCGATGTGGAGGAGGTCCTCGCCTCCTCCCTGGAGAGCGCCCGCGTCGCCCTGGCGGACACCATCAACCAGAACCCGGTCCTGACCAAAGCGGGCGTCGTGGACGCCGGCGGTCACGGCTACGTCATCATCCTCGACGCTATGCTGGGCTACCTGCAGGGCCGCGTCACCGTCAGCGAGGTCGGCCCCGCCCCCGAGCAGAAGAAGGCGGACTTCTCCTCCTTCGCCACCGAGGACATCCAATACGCCTACTGCACGGAGTTCATTGTCCGCAAGGCAAACAACAAAAATGTAGACCTTCTCCGGGCCTACCTCGGCAACATCGGCGACTCCCTCGTGGTGGTGGAGGACGACGAGATCATCAAGACCCACGTCCACACCAACGACCCCGGCAAGGTCCTCACCAAGGCCCTGGGCTACGGACCGCTCATCACGGTAAAGATCGAGAACATGCGGGAGCAGCACACCTCTCTCGACGCCAAGGCCCACGCCGAAGCGCCGGAGGAGACCGCCAAGGCGTCCGGCGCCGCGCCCAAGGAGGATGTCGAGGGCATCCCCGATCCCGTCCCGGCGGAAAAGACTCTCGGCGCCGTGTGCATCTGCGCCGGCGATGGTCTGGAGGAGCTTTTCCTTCAGCTGGGCGCGGACCGGATCGTCTCCGGCGGCCAGACCATGAACCCCTCCACGGAGGACATCCTCCGGGCCGTGAACCTCACCCCGGCGGAGACCGTTTTCGTCTTCCCCAACAACAAAAACATCATCATGGCGGCGGAGCAGTGCGTTCCCCTTACCACGAAAAAGGTCATCGTGATTCCCACGAAGACCGTGCCCCAGGGCATTTCCGCCATGATGCGCCTGTCCCCGGACAGCTCGCCCGAGGCCCTCGCCGAGGAATTCAACGAGGCCATCGCCGGCGTCCACACCGCCCAGGTGACCTACGCTGCCCGGGACTCCGAGTTCGACGGACACACCATCCACGCGGGCGAGTACCTCACCCTGATGGACAGCGCTCTCGTCGGCTCCTTCACGGACACCGACGAACTGATCGGGCGTCTGGAGAAGACCATTGAGCCCCTTAACCCTGAGTTCATCACCGTCTACGTCGGTCAAGATGTGGCAGACGCCGACGCCCGGAGCTTCTGCGACGGCCTCGGCTCCCACTTCCGGGAGGCGGAGACCTCCCTCATTCGCGGCGGTCAGCCGGTCTACTACTACATAATCTCCGTGGAGTGATCCGCGGCAGCGCAAAGCCCCTCTCCTGTTCTGGGAGAGGGGCTTTGTTTATGCTTTGGTTATCGCTTGATCTGCGGCGGGATCGGGTCCTCCGGGCGGCGCAGGTTCTTTACAAGGGCGTAGTCCCACACGAAAAGCTGGAATGCCGCTCCCACAAAGCACAGGCTCTCCGCAAGGGAATGCTCGTCCACCGCCGACATGACGCAAAGAAAACCGCCGAGGCAGCAGAAAAACACCGACATCGCCGGACTGGGCTCGCCGTAAAAATACCCCGCAATGTAGTAGTACGCCATCAGCGCCGCGCAGATCGCGAGAATCTCCACCGCGAAGCGCCACAGGACCGGATCGGCGGAGATCGCCTTATACTCAGCAACAAGCCACAGTCCCGCAAACAGGATCAGCAGGACCGCGCTGAACCGGCGCACAGCGGCCTTCTCCGGCTTTGTGATGCCGGAGGCGATAAGCACCGTGCCCACCCCCGCCGCAACCGCCGCAATACCGGTGATGCGCCGGATGGCAAGCACGCTGTCCGGCCATGCACGGGTGAGCATCAGGAGCCCCGCCAGCAAGAAAAGCACGCCCGGCAGGGTGCTGAGGGCCGTATAAAGAAACGTCTTTCCCGCAAGGGCTTCCTCCGGTTCCCGGGGGGCTTCCAGCTTCCGCACCGAAAGGGCCACATAGGCCAGGGCGGCGGCAACGGCGAGAATGACCGCCGCCACGACATAGCTGATGCCCGCGCCGCGCACGGCAAGACCCGCGTCCGGGTCCAGGATCCGCATATTCTGCACCCAGCGGAGCAGAAAGCCCGCGGCGCTCGTCACCGCGAGGGCTCCGGTCAGTTTGTAGGCTTCGTTCTGCATATCTATCTCCATTCCGTAATAAACTCGTGTGTAACTGATTGTATACCCGAAGGCCGACGCCCGTCAAGACAGGAGTGGAACAAATGAAGCTGATACGAACCCGCATTTTTCGTCACATCGCCCTGTGGAGCACTGCCTTCGCGGCGCTTATCCTGCTGTTTCGCCTCGCCGCTCCCACGGCGGCAGACGCCCTCTCGGATGAGCGGACGCCTCTGTATTTGCTGACGGACAGCGGCATCGTGGAGACCACCGCGGCGGAGTATCTTCCCCATGCCGTGGCGGCGGAAATGCCGGTATCCTATGGCCCGGAGGCTCTGAAAGCCCAGGCCGTAGCCGCCCGGACCTATGTCCTCGCGGCGGACAGGCATCCCGGTGCGAACATCTGCACGGACAGCGCCTGCTGCCTCGCCTATCTTTCCGACGACGCCCTGCGGGCCCGCTGGGGCGAGGACTATGACCAGAACCTGGCGGCGGTGCGGGCGGCGGTAACTGCCACGGACGGCGAGGTGCTGACCTACGACGGCGAATTAATCCTGTCGGTCTTCCACGCAAGCTCCGCGGGAAGCACGGAGGACAGCGGGGCCATTTGGTCCGCCCAGCCGTATCTCGTCCCGGTGTTCAGCCCCGAAACCCCGGAGCAGGTGCCGGACCTCATTTCCACGGCGGAATTCACCCCGGCGGAGCTGGCCTTTCGGCTGGGTCTTTCCCCGGAGGCGCCGCCGGAAGCATGGCTCGTGGGCACGGAGCCGGACGATGCTGGGCGGGTGCGGTATCTGCGCATCGGCGGGCAGGTCCTGTCCGGCGGGTTCGTGCGGAGCGCCTTGGGTCTGCGCAGCACGGATTTTACCGTGGACTACGATGACGGCGTTTTTCGCTTCACCGTCGCGGGGTACGGTCACGGCGTCGGCATGAGCCAGGAAGGCGCGAAGCTCCTAGCCGCGGAGGGCTGGAGCTATGCCGAAATCCTTGCCCATTACTATCCCGGAACGACGCTGGAGCGCCTCACGCCCTGAGGAAATTCAGCTCCACTGGCCCTCCCCGCCCACGGGATGCCACAGACCGTCCTCGCCCTTCTCCGGCAGGTTCAGGGTGTCGCTCGTGTAGAACACCTCGAACTGACTCGTGACGAGAAGATGTCCGGCCTCGTCGTACACCTCGCCGGTGCAGAGGGCGGTACGGCGTCCGTTTTTGATAAGACGGGATTTTGCCGTGAGAGTTCCTCCCGTACCGGGTCGGAGGTAGTGGATGGCGGCGGACTGGGTGAGCATGCTCCGGCCGGTGGTGGCGGTGGCCATGCCCGTCACGCAGTCGCACAGGGCAAACAGCAGGCTTCCGTGGGCAACGCCCTGGGGATTCAGGCTGGCCCGGGTCATGTCCACCTCACACTCGCAGTACCCTTCCTCCACCACGGTGAAGCGGATGCCGTTGTGGTGATTGAAGCCCGGAGCTTCGTTCATGTAGGTCTTGAAAGCTTCCATATCCAGCATGGCGGGTGATCCTCCAAAAATGAAGAGGCAGCAAGAAACTGCCTCGTTTTTTATGGTCACAGTATAGCATTCAGACCACGGCCTCGTCAACCTTTTCCACCGCAAGCTCCCCGTCCCGCAGCGCAACCCGCGCGCAGTCGCCGGGGGAGAGCTCCTCCCGCAGAATGAGTTCTGCGAGACGGTCCTCCACAATTTCCCGCACCCGCCGCCGCAGGGGACGTGCACCGTATTTCGGGTCGTACCCCGCCGCCGCCAGCTTCCGGATCGCCTCCGGCTCCGTCCGAAGCTCCACGCCCCGGTCCCGCAGGCGGGATGCCACGGAATCCAGCATCCCCGCGGCGATGGTCTCGATCTCCCCGGGCTCCAAAGGGCGGAACACGATCATTTCATCCACGCGGTTGAGAAATTCCGGGCGGAACACCCGGCCTGCCTCCTCCATGGTCCGGGCGCGGAGGGCTTCGTACCGCGCCGCCTCCCCGTCCCCGGCAAAGCCCACGGTCCGCCCTCCGCCCGGGAGGGCTCCGCCCACGTTCGAGGTCATGACGATCACGGTACTGCGAAAATCCGTCTTACGGGACTGGGCGTCGGTGAGGACCCCGTCCTCCAATATCTGCAGCAGCAGGTTCAGCACGTCCGCGTGGGCCTTTTCGATCTCGTCCAGCAGGACCACGCTCCAGGGCCGCCGCCGGACCCGGTCTGTGAGATACCCGCCCTCGTCGTGACCGACGTATCCCGGCGGAGCGCCGATGAGCCGGGAGACGGAATGCTTTTCCATATACTCCGACATATCCACCCGGATGAGGGCGTCTCTGTCGCCATAGACAGCCTCCGCCAAGGCGCGGCAGAGCTCCGTTTTTCCGACGCCCGTGGGACCGAGGAAGAGAAAGCTCCCCACGGGCCGTCCCGGGTCGGACAGGCCCATGCGTCCGAGACGGATGGCGCGGCACACGGCGGCCACAGCCTCGTCCTGCCCGATGACCCGGCGATGGATGACCTCCTCCAGTCGGGCGAGGCGATCCCGCTCGCTCTCCGTGAGGGCCTTCACCGGCACGCCGGTCCAGCTTGACACCACCGCCGCCACGTCGGAGGCAAGCACGTGCGGTCCGTCCGGGTCCTCCTTCTTCGCCGGACGCATGCGGACGAGGCTCGACGCCTCGTCGATGAGATCAATGGCCTTGTCCGGCAGGAACCGGTCTGAAATATACCGCCCGGAGAGCTCCACCGCCGCGCGGACGGCCTCGTCCGTGATGACGAGGCGGTGATGGGCCTCGTATCGACCGCGAAGACCCGTCAGGATGCGGACGGCCTCCTCCCGGCTCGGCTCCTCCACCAGCACGGGCTGGAACCGGCGCTCGAGGGCCGCGTCCTTCTCAATGTGGCGGCGGTATTCCTCCAGCGTCGTGGCGCCGAGAAGCTGGATGAGACCCCGGCCCAGGGCGGGTTTGAGGATGTTCGCGGCGTCGATGGCTCCCTCCGCCGCCCCCGCGCCCATAATGGTATGGAGCTCATCTACGAACAGGATGACGTCCCCCGCCCGCTGCAGCTCCCGGAGGACGGTTTTGACCCGTTCCTCGAAGTCGCCGCGGTATTTCGTCCCGGCCAGCATGGAGGGGATGTCCAGCGCCACGAGGCGCTTTGATGCCAGCTCCTCCGGCACGGTCCCCGCCGCCATGCACCGGGCCAGCGCCTCTGCCACGGCGGTCTTGCCGACGCCGGGTTCTCCGATGAGGACGGGGTTGTTCTTCGTCCGGCGGGACAGGATGCGGATGACCCGCCGGAGCTCCCGATCCCGACCGATGACCGGGTCCAGCTCCCCCCGCAGAGCCAGGGCCGTCAGGTCCCGACCGTACTGGTCCAGAGTCTTTGTCTCGCTCCGGCGCTGGACCGGGCGGGACGCCGCCTCCGTCGCGGCCTCCGGTGTGCCGCCGAAGAGGTTCAGCACCTCGGTATAAAGCCGGTTTGGGTCCTGGCCCGTCTCGGTGAGGACCCGGCAGCCTGTGCAGTCCGGCTGGCGCAGGACGCCCAGGAGCAGATGCTCCGTGCCCACAAAGCTGTGACCCAGCCGCGCCGCATCGGACACCGCGAGCTCCACGCTTCGCTTGGCCCGGACGCTGAGGCCGTGGGCGGGCGGTCCCTGGGTTCCGCGGCCGGATAAAGCCGCAACCCGCTCGGTGATGTGCGTCTCCTTCACCCCCGCCCGACGCAGGACCCGGGCCGCCAGACCCTCGCCCTCCCGCAGAAGTCCCAGCAGCAGATGCTCCGTGCCGACGCAGCTCTGCCCCAGCTCCGAGGCGGCGTTCCAGGCATTTTCGATGGCGAGCTCCGCCCGCTTCGTAAATCGTTCCTTGTTCTTCATGCGATCCCTCCGGGGAGATTATAGCCAGCCAACCATGCAGAAAAGAACAAGAAGCTGTTGATTTTTTAAAAAAATGTGCTAATATGTTCTTGTGTCATAAATCTATTAGGAGGTAACACCATGGCTTATCGCATCACCGACGCCTGCATCTCCTGCGGTTCCTGCGCAGATCAGTGCCCGGCCGAGGCCATTTCCCAGGGCGACACCCAGTACGTCATCGATCCCGATGTCTGCCTGTCCTGCGGCGCCTGCGCCGAGCAGTGCCCCATGAGCGCCATCGTCGAGGAGTAATTCTCCCGAAAACACGAAACAGAGGCGATATGCGCTGCATATCGCCTTTCTGTATGCTCGGAAAAGGAGCATCTCTATGAAACAGCTTTGGCCCGGCGGTCCCCTGTACGGAGACGACCCGGCTTTCAAGATCACCACGGATTCCGTCCTGCTGGCGAGCTTCGCCTCCGGAGGAATCTTCTCCCGCTGCGCGGACATCGGCTGCGGCGGAGGATTGCTGTCCGTCCTGCTGCACCACGGCTGCCCGGACGCCGCATTCACCGCCGTGGACATCCGGGAGGACGCGGCGGCGGTCTGCCGCCGGAATTTCGAGGCAAACCACATCCGGGGCAGCGTTCTCTGCGCCGACGCAAGGTCCCACCGGGACCTGGGTCCCGGCGGGACCTGCGATCTCGTGGTGTGCAATCCGCCGTACTACTATAACGGCCCAAAATCCCCGGACCCGGCCCGAGCGGCGGCCCGAGGCGGTTCCCTCTCTCCCGCCCAGTTTTCCGGCGCGGCGTCCTATCTTCTCGCGAAGGGCGGAGAGTTCTGCCTCGTGCACAAGCCGGAATATCTGACGGACATCTTTGCCGCCATGCGTCTGGCGGACATCGAGCCGAAGCGCCTGCGCCTCGTGTGCCACACCGCGGACAGCGCGCCGTCCCTCGTCCTCATCGCCGGTCGCCGGGGCGGAAAGCCCGGCCTCACCGCCATGCCGAGCCTCATCCTGCGGAAGGACGACGGCTCTCCCACGGAGGAGATCCGCACGATCTATCATCTGCGGTCAACCTAAACCAAAACCAGCGCCGCCCATGTCGGGCAATGTCATTAAGATAATGTCATTGACCAACGGAGGACTACTCACGAGAACG
>CAYNZM010000001.1:0-75751 GCA_964401725.1 uncultured Oscillospiraceae bacterium | reverse complement strand
CTTGATTATACCACAAATCGAGCTAAAATTCAAGATTTAATTGGTATATCAATAGTGAAGTTCCCGTTGATGATCGAAGCCAGCGGCGCGTCGCCGTATTCCGTCGCAAAGGCTCGCGTCGCTATGGCGGCCACCAGCGTGGCATTGACGCAGTCGATCTGGTCTGCCACCGATCTCTTGACGCCCGCATCCAGATATTTATACACGCCGTCATCTACGTTGTGGGCGACGTACATACAGACACTGACACCGCTCTTCACAACTGCCGTCAGCCTGTGCTGGCCGTCAATCAGCCGGCCCTCGTGGGAAATCATGATCGGCGTCACGATGTCCGGGCTGTCGTTCCACCGGCCGCTCGCCATGTCCGCGGCGTAAGCGGCCACCGCCGTCGGGCGGAGCCGGCGGTTCCCTTCGTTACCGCCAAGATACTCTTTCGCTTTCTCCGGGGTGATGATCTCGCGCACGAGAGTCATCTGCTCCCATTTCGGGGCCGCCTTCGTGGCCTGTTTGGTCTGTGCCATCTTCTGTTCCTTTCCCGCTATGTACTAGCGCACGTCTTTCGTTTCGCTACCGGCAGCCCTGTTGCCGTCAAATTCCTTGGCAATCACATCTGCCGTCCTGCGATCTACGCCTACGCGCTCCAAGTTCCGATACGCCTGTTCCTTCAGCTTCGGATCGTTGCCGGCCGCCAGCAGGTCGAAGATCAAATCGCCCAGCACTTGCCTCACCTCCTCTCACACGAACAAGCTGATGAAGGCGAAGATCCCTAGCGCTGTGAAGAAGCCGACGACCGCCCACTCGATCACGAGGACGATCTTGCGGATCAGCTCCGCCGTCGGATTGACCCGCGCCTCCTGCTCGCGCTCCCAGCGGCGCCGGTCGCTGTTGCCGTTCACGATACGGAACATCTCAGCCTCCTCGCTGGGTCTCCGGGACTGACGGCGCCGGGTCTCGCCGGCCGCCGTCCCGATCACTACGAGCTTCCTGTCTTCCATGTCATTCTCCTTTCTTCCCCTTCTCGGGGATGGCCCTGTAACTTACCTTGTCGCTCAGCAGCGTCTTGTCCGCCAGCTCTTCGAGCGCCTCCTCGTGGGTGCTCACCGTTATGTACTTCCAGCCGTTCTTCGACTCCCAACCGATCCTGTACTTCACGCGGTCTCGACCTCCTCTCAGTAGGTGTTGTGGGCGCTGCTCGCCATCGCGTGGATCACAAGCGCAATCCCTTCTTCAATGGTCTTCGCATCATCCCAGTGCTTAGGACCGACGAAGGCGTACTTCTTGCAGCCGTTCGGCATCTTACCAACCACACACTCGCTGAGCCCTTGGTAATCACCGATCTCGACCTCGAACAGATCCTTCTCGCCGATGTAGTCCAGATAGCCCCAGCCGATCTTGGCCTTGGCCTTGCCGACCGACTTCACGGACCAGCTCCAGTTCTTGTCGGCCTCGCGCTCTCTCGCGACCGCCGCCTTGATGGTTTCCTTGTACTCTCTCAGATCGAACATCGTCGCGCCCTCCTATCAAAGAACCTTGTTGATCGTCCAGGTGTTGCGGCCGACCAGATTGTAATAAACCACGACCTCGCGGTCATAACCGTCGTCGTCCTCGAAGTCTACTGCGATGCACTCGCCGAAGTCTTCGACACTGAACTCGATCCCGGTCTCTTCCATCTTCTCGCGTACCGTGTACTCCAGCTCCTCGCGGACGGTGGTCCACTCACCGATCAGTTCGTCCAGGATCTCGGCCACTTCGCTTCTATACATCTTCCAAGCCCTCCGTTTAAGTTGTAGTTTTATCTTGTAACTATATCCTACCATAAATCCTTAAGTTTGTCAATAGGAAATACTTAAATTCTTGAGATTTTTTCAAGAAAAACACACGCCCGTTAGCGGAGGGTCCACGGGCGTGTCTACGTCGCCGCTATGACGACCTGACGGCAAGGCATGACCGTCACCGTATTCGTGCTGGCGCGGTTCACCGGGATCGTCAGCGCCTCCGGCACAGACCACCCACGCCACAGGCGCTTTCGGATCGTCTCCTTCGCAACGCCCGTGATCTCGGCCCACTCGCGCAGCGTGTGGAGCTCACCATCGCACTCCAGCACGGTCGGCTCGCGCTTCACCGTCGGACGCGGCATAGATCCCGATGCCGGCGGCTCACTCCCCTCAGAGAACAGCCGGACGAACGTCGCGTCGATCAGTCGGTTCAGCTCGTCGTCGCTCAGATACGGAAACAGCAGGGCGACGACATCCTGCACACCGTAGTCGTCGATCAGGGTCTTCACCAGCGCTTCCGCGCCCTTCTCCGTCTTGAGTATGCTCTCCAGCCTCTGCACCGCCGTCATTCGTCGTCAGCCTCCTCAAATACCTCGGTGATGTCGATGCCGTTCTCTCCCAGCTCGTCGAGGGCTTCCTGTATATGTTCGCGATAGAACAGCGCCCGCGCCACATCCTCGCTCTTGGCGTAGATGTCCAAGCCGCCGGTGGCGGCGAAGCACACCCGGTACTTCTTCACGCCCGTGCCGCTGTACGCTGGAGCGAAGCGGTACACGTCGTCCACCATCTTGCCGTGCTCAATGTCCGGCTCTGCCATATCCCAAAAGGCCAGCCGCCACACCTCGTCTTTTTCCTCGTCTGTCAGTCTCGGGGAGCAGCACCAGTCGCTTCGCCCCATGCCCCAATAGAATTGATCGCAAGCGTTCTCGTACGAGATCTGCTTGTCCACGTTCTGGTACCGGCTCTTGTGTGCCATCGTCATTCCCTCCGTTACTCAAAATCTTTGCCGAGAGCTCCGCGCAAAACCATTATCACGGCTTCGGTCTTGCCTTCGATAAATGCAAATTTGCCCTCCGGGGTTCTCGTTCCCGTCCTGAGCTCCTCCTCGCAGTCGGCAAGCAGCAACTGCGCCATGATGATCGCATCGGACAGACGTTCCTCTTTCTCGCTCATAGCCCCTCCTCAAAACAGCACTTCCATCAGGTAGTCCGGCTCCAACCCGAACTCGTCCATGAACGCTTCCTCCGGGTCCAAGCAGCTCCCGCCTTCGATGGCGTCCATGACCTCAGCCATACCGTCCTCGTACCACGCCCAGGCTTCTGACTCGCTCAGGCCGTCCCTCCGCATCAGGATTTCAACAATCTTCTCAGCTCCCATGCTGCACCTCCATTTCTTTCGCTTTCGCGATGCACTTCTCCAGATCCGGGCTCCAATAAACGGAGCGATACCCGCATCCTTCCAGAACCTCCACGGAATACTCTCCGTGGAACAGATCCCTCACGTCCATGACGACCACCGGGTCGCCGTTCTTGCCGTAGACTTCTCTCGCCATAACCAGATCCTCCTCAAATCAAAGTCTCGTCGGACCCAGCCCAATCGTAGCACAGGAGCCGGGTACAATGGTCGATCTGCTTTATCTCTCTGCACTCCCGCCAGAGCTTGACTCCGCTGTCAATGCGGACCTTGTATCTGTTCTCCTGCTTCGGGTGGTACAGCACGATCTCGTCGATGCTGTCTCCGTGCACGGTCGCGAGCATCTTCCAGTCGAGCTGCCGCATCAGGGCCCGCGCCTTCTTGTAGCCTATCACGGTCATCTTAGACACCCCTTACCCAATAGTCTTCTCTTAGGCCGTAGCCCACGCCGGGGATTACGAGCCAGACGGCTCTCGGCTCGTACTGAACCTTTCCGAGCTTCTCGGCCCTCGCCTGAAGCTCTTCCTGTGCCCAGCCCTTCACATCGCACTCCCGGAAGACGTAGGCGCTTCCGCCGTATGTAATCTCCATTCTCAGATCCTCCTCAATATTGGATGCCGAACGGACCAGCCAAGAGATCCTCATATCTCACCGCGATCCGCTGATCGGTTTCTACGTGCGCGTAGATGAATTTACCCTCCGCGTACCCTGCGTGTATGTAGAGCTCGCCCATGTAGCTCAGAAGAGCGCACTCCTCGTTGATGTCCTCAATCTCCGGGACCGTCAGCACGTCTCGTCATCCTCCTCTCCCCAAAACTTCTTCCAAAAGAACTGGAGCGCCACGTCCAGATCGTCCTTCGTCGCGCCGGTCTGGAACATCACCTCGGTCAGCGCGTCATACACTTCATGCCTAATATCCATCGTCGCACCTCCTCATTCGCAGATATAGCTGAACTTCATCGGATCATAGCTGACATCTACCACGTTCCGCTTCAAAACGCTCCTTGGAGAGCACTTCCACGTTGACACCAATCGCCAGTCGCTTCCAAGGCCGTCATATTCAAGGGCGCTGCCGCCGCCGAGGTCGGCCTTTCCGAGCTTCCGCGCCACCTCGATCTTCTTCTTGTACTGGTTGACCGTCATGTCGCCCCTCCTTTCAAGAGATCGTCAGCCGCATCGAGCAGCTCTCGACCATGTACTTCTTGCACAGCCGCGGGTGATCCTTCTCAAAGCTCTTCTTGTCGAAGCTGTGGCTCAGGATCTCCTTGAAGCGGATGATGAAGTTGCCCGTGTTGTGCTCGCTCTCCTGCCGCGCGGTCATGTCCCGCCGGATCTCGTCCTTCAGATCGTTGATCTCTGCCTCCAGCGCTTTCTTCTGCGCCTCCAGCTCTTTGATCTTCCTGATCCTGTTCTCCAATGCTCTGTCGCCCATATCGGACCTCCTTGACTTTCTCCGGCCGATAGTTTAGAATGTGCGGGACGGACGGTCGGCTCCGCCCCGCTCTTTAGTTGTGCGGGCAGCCATCCCGCCCCGCCATCTTCTGTCGGACGGGCTCTCCGCTGTGGTAGGCTTTGGGAGCCCGTCCTTTTGTCACGCAATCGCCATCCACTTATCAAACGGCGTCTCAGTCATCTTGGCGATGTGCTCGTTCTCGCCGTGCTCGCTGTCGTTGATGTGCCAGCCGAAGGACCGTCTCGCGAGCACCGCTTTGAAGTAGGAATACTTCCATGTGCTGTCCGCAACGCTCTCGCGCTCGGTCTTGCCAAACCGCTCCATGATCCGTGCGAGGTAGATGTTGCCGTCCGCTTCCCAAATCTTATCGGCCTCAGCCATCGCCTCTAGGATCGTCTTGCCCTCAAGTTCGATGTACTCGATCTCAGCCTTGCCGTTGGTGCCAGCCTTGCGGTCGATGTAAAGCTCGTATTTCGTCATTGTCTTCGTCCTCCGTTCACTTTGTAGTTTTATTTTGTACTTTAATACTACCATAAATCCTTAAGTTTGTCAAGTGTTTTACGCAAAAATCCTTAAGTTTTTTACTTAACATTCCAGCGGCCCCCTAAAACGCAAAAAACGCCCCCAGCTCAAGGGCTGAGGGCGATCTCTCTGGAGGGTGCCAGCGACTCTCACCGGCGCTCCCCGAATTTCTATTCTAAGGTTTAGTATTACTTAATATCTTACGTTCTCTCTAGTATATAGTCTTAATAAATAAAATAATAATATATATAATATAAAAGATTCTTGCGGAAAATCTGCGGAGTTTCCTAACGACTGTCCTCGTGACATCTTCCTATACATAATATATAAACAATTCAGCTTTTGTCCGCAGGATTTTCTGCCGATTGTCCGCGTGACAGGTATGTTTCCAGAAAAAGTAAAATGTGACAGTCCGCGTGACGGTCGTGCGGATTGTCCTGCGGACAAAAAAGAAAAACCCCCGATGCACCTTCTCGATGCACCGGGGGTCCTTCATTCTTTCGGCTTCTTGCGTCGGGGCTTCTTTCCGAAGCGGACGCAGCTCGCGTCGATCCACGCTTGCTGTTCCTTGCGGTCAGCGGCGCGGAACTCGTCGTAGCCACGGCGCCATTCCTTGTACCGATCACAGGCTGAGGAACACGCCGGGTAACGATCAGGGCAGTCTTTGCAGGGGCTGCCCTGGTAATTCCATAGGAGGCCGGGGCCGCGTCGTTCAGCCGTCATAGCCCCATTCGCCCTTATGCTTCAGCCAGCACAGCCAGAAGATGATGCCGACCACTGTCGCGCCGCCGAACAGATAGATCAGAAAACCAATCAGGATCTTGAGCAGGATGTTCACCGCTCACACCTTCTCCGTATTCTGAAGATCTATCCAGCCCACGCCGGACTTGAGCTTGCCGTAGCCGTCGCGCTCCTCAATGATGGTGTATGCGCCGTTGTTGAGGGTGCCAACTTCGACCGGCGGCTCCTTATAGATCGGGCGCTGGCTCTTGACGCGGACGACGTAGTTCACATCAGTCGTCGGCTTGTCCGGCTCGGGGGCTTCGCCGGGATCTTCTGCCGGGGTCTCCGGCGTGATGCCCTTGACAGCCTTCTCCCAAGCGGTCCAGGTATCGTCTCCCGCGATGCCGTCGATCTCGCTCAGCCCCTGGTCCTTCTGGAACTTCCGGGTGGCCTCGTCGGTCTTCGTACCGAAATCACCATCCGCTCCGGCGGTGCCGAGGTCGTAGCCGAGGCTCAGGAGGCCCTTCTGGTACTCCTTCACGTCGTCACCGGTGCATCCTTGCTGAAGCGTCGGATGGCCGCCAGCCAGGATCGCGTTAACCTTCGCGGCTAGATCGCTCATGCGGCTCAGGAGCCAATCGCCGGGGCAGGATTTGTTCGCAAACCAACAATGGACCGTCAGGATCATCTCGTTCCCTGCGGGCGTGTAGGCCAGCGTCTTCTCCTTGGTGCCGAGCCAGAGCAGCTTGCTCTTGCCGTTGCGCTTGCAGACGTCGGCACAGAGCCGGATCAGCGTCTGATACACGGCGTCGTTCATGCGGTACGGCGACGTGGTATCGCTGGCGCACTCGATGGTGACGGCGCGGTTGTCATTCGCGCTGGAGGAAGTACACCACGAGCGGTTCTTCTCCTCGACGTACAGGCCGACACGGCCGTCCTTGTCGATGCCATAGTTGGAGCTGGCCTGCGTGGAGCTTCTGGCAAACCACGAGCCCAGGCTCTCTGCCGTGCACTGGCCCACGACACAGTGCGGGGAGATGCGGTCGATGGTGTGCGCCCTCTGGCCGGAGTTGTTCGGACTAAGGTTCCGACACACTACCATAGAGCTGTTCGTGTAGGTCATTCCTCGTCGTCCCCCTTTCCGTTGGAGAGCTCCGCCACGGTCTCGGCGGTGTAATCGACACCCTCTTCACCGGGGATGGCGTCAAACGGGGCATCATCCTTCATGCTTGCCACGCTCCTCTCCTTTGATCTCAGCGATCAGAGCCTCGCCAGCACCCGTAATCAAGGCGTTGAGATCGACTCCCGCTGCATTGAGTGTATTTATGCAGGAGGCCGACATCTTCTCGTACGCGCCCTTGAGGAGCTTCCTACCGAGATCCTCGATTTCATGTGTAGTCAGTTTGCCGTCGGCGCTCTTGGACTTCAGGTCGTCAACAACCGTCTGCTGGAGCTCCAGCACGGTCGTCTGTGCGGCGCCCGTCGCTTCCTCGATGGCGACAGCGATGCTCTTCAGCTCGGCGGTCTTGCCGATCTTTGACATCAGCCACGCGCCCAGGACGCCGATCAACGTCACGGCCAGCGTCGAGACGACGCTTACCACGGTCTCAATGATTACGTTTTCCATATAGATCCTCCTTATTTTTCGATCAGCCAGCTAGTCAGCTCGTCCTTCGCACGGATCATTTCGTCGGTGTTGTTTCCGTCGATGCCGTGGGATAGCAGAGCCAACAGCGCTCTCTGCGTCATGCGATTGCTCTCAGACAAGGACTCCAGTCGTTCTTTGTCGGCCTTGAAAAAGCCCTCGAACTCAGCAACCTTCTTCTCCAGCGCGTCCAGGCGCTCATTCTGCTCGCGGTTTGGTTTCTTGATGTGGTTCACCGCTTTGATGATCCAGCCAATCGCCGCACCTATGGCAGAGATTCCAGCGCACACCGCAAGAAAGCCGGTCACGATCTGTGCCGGCGTTAACACGATGGGGACATCCATCTCAGTTCTTCCTCCTTCCCGCAGTCTGCGATCATGGCCTCCACCGCCTCTCGTTTGACTGCCAAACTCCCGCTCAGAGCGTCGTCGATAGCAAGCTGCTCCTCGATCACAAGGGCTTGCTCCTGAATGATCTCACTCTGAGCCCGCACGATGGCGCACAGGCGCTCGATGATCTCTACCTCAGCCATTTCTTCACGATACCCACCTCCATAAAGATCGAGGGCGCAGCCGAAGCCGCACCCTCACTCAGTTATTCGCCCGCCGCCGGAGCCACCGGCCAGTTGACGTCATACGGAAAGCCCTCCTGCTGAGGCACGTCTCGGAGCGCCTGACGGTACGCGGAAACCGCGCCGGACAGAATGTCCCCCAGCCCCTTCAGGAAGGCCAGCCATGCCGTGAACGTGCTCCCCGACGGGACGACGAGCCCCTGGCGGTCCAAAGCCATCTCGGAGTCGGACTCGGCCAGCAGCTCGTCGCGGATGGCCCGCACCTTCGCCGCCGCCTTGTCGTAGTCCTCCTGGATAGCTCTCTGGAGCCACGCTTCGCTGTTGGCAACGCGCTCCAGCAACCCCTCCGTGTACGGCACGGTCAGGGTGTACTCGTCAGCCATGAATTGCGGGTCGCCCTCCTCCGGCTGCGGGATCTCCGCGATGTTCTGGCGGAAAAAAATCACAGCGCTGTCGCCGGTGCGCTCCACCTGGATCTCGTCAGGCCGCTCGGAGTAATAGGTCTTTGCTCGCATTTGAAATTATCCTCCTGCATTTCTTTGGATTTACAAACGGCAGGACTCGCTCCTGCCGGTAGTTGTGACTGTTACAGTGCTTCAGTATGCCGATATACGACACGATGCCCTCGGCCATACGGAGACTCAGATGCGCCCGACCCTTCTTCATCTTCCGGGAGATGCGGTACATCAGCCGCTTCCTCAGCACGGTAAAGCCGGGATAAAACGTGTACGAGAGGAACGGGATGCCCCGCCCTCTCGCGCTTTTCGTTTTCGTCTCCGGCACCCTGCCGCGCAGCCGCGTCCTCGCAATACGGAAGATCTGCCAGTCGTCCTTGAGCCTCATGCCCAGCTCCTGTACCCGACGTTTCATATACAGGAACGCCCCGCGGAGATGCCGCTTGTTGTTCGATGCCATGCTCACGTCGTCCATGTACCGGGTAAACCATACGTCCGGGAAGAGCCGCCGGAGCTGTTGGTCTATCTCCATCAGCGCCACGTTTGCGAACCAGTGGCTCGTCGGATGGCCGATAGCAAGACCCACACCCGTCGGGCTCATATTCCGCATGATCCTCGCGGCGAAGTCGATGAACTTCTTATCCTTGAAGATCCGGCGCAGCCCTCTCAGGACAGCCTTATGTGGACAGGTTTCGTAAAAATGCCGTATATCGCTCGTCGCGCCGTATCTGCACTTCTTGGCCTTGAGCACTTTCTTCAATCCGTTCGTCGCCCTTGTCTGTCCGGCGTTAGGGATCGAGCCGCAGTTATAAAAATAATTCCGGCGTACGATATAGGGAATGGCGATGATAAGCCACGCTTGCTGAGCCGCTTGGTCCTCAAGACATGGTATTTTCAGATGCCGGATCTTCCCCTTGTATGTGTCGGTGATCGTCGTCTCGCGGTTCTCGTGGAACTCAAACGTCCCGGTCCGCAGCTTCTCGAACAGCTCCTCGCCGTATCGTTCGGCGTTCCTCGCGATGTGCTGAGCCATCTTATTGTCCGGCTTATTCTTCGCGATCAGCTTCTCGGCGGCGATACAGTTCTCGCGCTCCACCATACGCTCATACAGGTGTCCAATTCTTCTTGGCATTGATATTTCGCCCTCTCTTGCCTGAACGGGCGGTCGAACACTCCCCCGGGAGTGCCTACTAGTCCGTTTCCCTACCCCGACGCCTCAGCACCGGGGCGGCTATTATTTTCACCAAGGGGTGAGGCTGTAAGACGCTGACACTTCGTCAATGGAGATGTCAAGAGAGATGGACGAGCCGAGATGTTCCAGTTCGAGTTCGACGCGGCGTTGTTCCAGTTCCCGTACAGGGGACCATCGTTCGTCCCGTTGTTCGCGTTGCCGCCGCACCGAAGGAGAGAACCAAAACCCGGCCCTTCGCCTCTTACAGCCTATACTGAGTTTCAAGGGATTTTATGGATCGAAGACCGCCCTCGCGGTCAGGTCATACGTTACTGCGCTATGAGTATGCCAAGGGGGATGCGTCCCCCTTGGCGAACCCCCTTAGGGGGATTTGAGATGGGGACGAGCCGAGATGATCCAGTTCGAGTACGACGCGGCGCGGCCCCAGAACCCGTACAGGGGACCATCGTACGACCCGTTGCCCGCATCGCCGCCGCACAGAAGGACGGTGTTCCCAGCTGACGAGTTGATATAGTGGTAGTCGCCGACAGGCGCCGACGCGCTAGCCCCGTTGCCGACCGCCGTGCAGATCGGCGCAATCGAGATCAGATCCGACCGGCTGAGCTGCGCCAGCGTCTTGATATAGCCCTCGCTCGTTGCCAGCGTGACGTTGGTGGCGATGTGGACCGAGGTATTCAGCGCATCTACGGCGTCCGCCTCGTCCGCGTCGTGGGCCAGCCAGACCTTGTTGGAGCTGTCGCGGTACGCGCCCAGGATATAGAACCAGAGGTTGCCGAACAGCACCGCGCCGCGGTAGTACACGTTGCATTTGGTGTCCGTGCCGATATAGCCGGACATGGACCCGATGTCCGCGTCCGCCACGTTGATTAGCCCGTGGACGCTCCACATGTGCGCGGTCGTCACGGTCACGGCCTCGTTCAGCGTGACATCAAGCAGGGTCGAATCGTTCGCGTCCGTCGCCGTGCTGACGACGATGTAAGAGCCGACCTGATTTCCGCCGTTTGCTGTGCCAATGTCGAAGATCGCGCCGGGGACCACCGTCGCAGCGTTCGCTTTCAGGACCTTCACGACCGTACTGTCGGTTGCGGCCTCCTGGATTGTATCGGAGCTCTGCCGGTACAAGGCGGACACGCCGCTGCCGATGGCGGACTGGAGGTTCATGCTGGCGAACTCCACGATAGCCAGCAGGATATTTCCGTCCAGCGTGAAGATGTTGTCCAGGGTCAGCTTCGCGTTTTTCGCGTAGGTGTGCATATCGCTCATGGCGAGCCTCTTCGCGGGCATACCCACGGACGGGATCAGAACCGTCTTGCTGGCGGCGTTGATCGTGCGCGACACAGCTCGACCATGCCACCGGCCTTGGATGTCCTCCGGGTAGTGGACGTAGCCACCCAGCGGCGCGTCCGTGACATCGAAGTACCGATACGTCCCATCGTCCCAGCTCTTGCCCCAAAACTCCGGCGTGTAGACCCACACGCCGTCAGCGTCGTTGTAGCTGAAGTCGGGGTCGCCTTCCCATGCCTTGATCGCCTTACGGATGCTCTCGCCGGATGTGAGCGCATAGTAGATGTCGAGATCCACGTTGCAGAGCTTCCGGCCAGCCCAGGGGTAGATGTCGTCAAACGGGTTCGCGTAGTTCGCGTTCACGCTGCCGCTGTGCTTGAAGTTCGTGACCGTGGTCGTGATGCCCTCCGCGTCGTTCAGGCGCGTCAGGCTCGCTGTTGCCTTGTCCCACCGGGCCGTGTAGTGATGAACGCCCACGGCGTTAATGACGTAGGTGTCGCTCAGCCCGGGGAACTTGATAGATTTAAGTGCTTTGCTTCCCATACTTCCTCCTTAACCGTCTACTGTGATTGTGATATTGCCGTCGCCGTCGTCCGTGAAGGTATAGCCTATGGCTTCCAACTCGGCATCAGCCACGGCCTCGTCCGTGTACTTCTTCCCCAGCGAAAAGAACGTCAGGACGAGCTGGAGGATTTTGTTGAAAATACTCCCTTCCATGATACCCTCCTTACTGCGGGATGAATACGCCGGACTCGTTTGTGATGTAGACCTTGGTGTCTACATCCGCCACGACATACAAAACAGAGAACGGCGCGAAGATGTCCGTGTCATAAAGACCGTCCACACTCGCACCGCTCGTCGGGAGCGCGTTCGGGGTGTCGTCTGCGACGATGAACGCCTGAACCACCCTGCGCCCCGCATCTGTGCCTTTCGGCTCTGCGCTGATTGCTACCATCAGCATAACCTCCTTCTTTGAGTATTCCTTATCCGAGAGTAATAACGACGTTCCCGTCGTCGTTGCTGTCGGTGAAGGTCACGACCGTGATGTCGGCGATGGCCGGCATATCATTCTTGCTCGGCGTCAGATGCAGCTTGCCCTCGGCGGTGAAGGACGGGATATAATACCCGCCCGTCACCTGTTCGATGATCTGCTCGACGCTCTCAATCAGATCCTGAAGCACGATGAACTCGTTGGAGCTCTCCACGGCGGCGTCGCCAAGCGGACACGCCTCCACCTGAATAAAGAACGTGCCCGACGCAAGGACCGCGTCGTCATTCATCAGCATGACATCAGCGGCCACGACGCCCTGCACCGCCAGCGTCTGCTGGGTCAGTTCCACCGTGATCGTGCCGTCCTGGTTGATTGCCGCCGGGTTGTAGATGCCAGTCCTGTCCGGCTTGATCGCCCGGAAATATGCCGTATCGCCGGCAGATGGCACGAGCTGCTCCCCGTTTTCCATCAGAGTCACCCTCAGAAACCGGGTCGCGTTGTCGTCCTGCTTCGCGTGGATGTACTTGTACCGCGCCAGACACGACACGTCCAGCACGATCTCCTGCGTGTAGGTCATTTCTGATCTCCTTTCTCAGCCTCGGCCGGATCTTCGATCTTGAGCTCCTGTCCGCTCAGCCACTCGGCCGCCTCCTGCTGGATCTGGTTCTGCTCTATGGCCTTGATCTCGTCAGCCAGCTCCGCCAGCACCATTCGGGTGATGCAGCACGGGAGGCCGCTGGCGTTCACCAGCTCGACAATCCCTTTTTTGAACTCCGCCGTGGCGAAATTCGGTCCCTTGCTTACTACGTTTGCCATGATGAAATACCTCCTGTTTTATCCGCCATACCGTGCCAAGATGGTATAGGTCGTTCCGTTGATCGTGACTCCCGTCACCCAATAGGCATTGGTGAAATCCGAGCCGTAGATGCCGAGCTTCGCGTTTTGAGCCGTGAGGTAGTTGCCAGTTACCACCGTGACAGCTCCACGGGCCGTAATTGCTCCGCAGTAGAGGCTCCCGGTCGCTTGACTCGTGCTCGGTGAATATCCAACCAGAAGCTGAGTCTGAGCGACCTGTGAATACTGGCTCGTGCCATCATAGCCGACATTTATAGACGTGCCCGTCAGCCGCGTGTACACCCCGGTTGAAGTCTTCACCCGAAGGTAGCCGTTATTATTGTTGTGCCATATCTGAACTCTCGCTGCTCCGTTGGCGTCGCACACGTCGATTTCACCGCCGCCTCCGCTAAGCCCGTACAGGTTGATCCCCAGGATGTTACTGTTTGTTCCGACCGAGAATATCTGGATATTGCCCCTGTTGTCGTCCGTCTCGCGGAGATAGACCGTGCTCCCATTTCCGATGTAGCCACCAGTGCGAAGCAGTGCATACGACCCGACGTTGTTGCTGTCCATGACCGTGTACCACGAGCCCCAGGTCCCGGCGCTCGATCCGCGGATGCGGATGTGTGGAGCCGTCCCCACACTGAGGGCGAGCTGTGAATCGTAGCCGCCGGTATTGTCCCAAAACATATGGAGAATGTGGCCGTCTACGTTCCCGGGCCTCGTCGTCATGGAGGACGTTGCAAGGAACTTCGACAGACCGCCGGAGCCGGTAGCTGTGATGTCTGCTGTGCTCGGCCGCGTCGAAGAGGTGTAGAGGTTATTCAGCAGTTTCGGGTCGTACAGCACACCATCGACTCGGAGCCCGCCGTACATGAGATTGCGCTCGGTGTAGCTGTCCGGGTTCAAGCCGTTGTTCAGCACATACCCGGGAACATAGCCAGAGTCGCCAGCGTTCATAATGCCGATGGAGACGTGCTTAACGGCCGCAGTGCCGTATATTTCGCTGGCTCGGGACACGAGTATTCCGACGCCGTAATCACTCCCCACACCGAGGTATGGGACCATGTGGACCTGCGCTAATCTGGAGTCGTTCGTAAAGCGCAGACCGTTCGCGTTCAGAAAGGCCGTAGAGCCGTTACCGTCCGCGTTCGTCGTTAAAGATCCGGTCAGCGTGGCGTTGCCGGCGTACAGACTGCCGTTGGAACCGAGGGTTATCATCTCGGTATTATTCACCGTGACGTGCATACCGCTCGCATTAAAGGTGTAGTTCACCATGCTCGCCACGGCGTCGGCCGTCGCGAGAGAACTCTGGACGCTCTGCGCGAAGCAGTTCACCGTCAGACTGTTGGTCTGCACCTTCGCTGCTGTGACTGCGCCCGCCGCCAGCAGATCGGTCGTAATAGCGCCGTCCGTAATGGAGGTCGTCCCGGTCTTATGCTGCACCCACGCGCCGTTGACGTAGACGTACATACGGTCGAGGCCGGAGCCGTCGGAGGACTGAGCAATCACCCACGCATAGCCGCTCGCAGTCGAGGCGTAGGTGTAGTAATAGCCGTTCCCTGAGCAGTAATAGAGGTCGCCCAGGTGGGCAGCCTTCAGCGCGTTTGTGGTCCAGCTCGAAGCCGGGGAATTGCTGTTCGTCGGAACGGCGCTCCCGGAGTATGCGATCTTATACCACACATCATTGGTTTTCGGATTGCTCGGCGCGTCCGTCTGATAGTAGACCTGCGTCCTGTCGTACGCTGTGCTGTTGGCGCTGTTCAGCGCGTTTGCAAGCGTGGGCGTCGATGTCGTCACAGTCCCGGTCGTCAGCGTGGTCTTGACCCTGATCCAGATGTATTTCCCGGACTCCCACGCGGGGCAGGTTTCGGACCAGTTGGGATCGCTCGCGCTGACCGATGTGTTGGAGGTGGACAGCAGATACTCCTCAACAACCGATGTGACACCGACGCCCTGCGGTCCAGTCGGACCAGTTGCGCCGGTGTCGCCCTTGTCGCCATACGTTCCGATGATTACCGGGTCCGTGTAGGTGTCGTTCCCGCTGGAGTAGCTGATCGCTTCGTAGTTCCACAGGTACTTATTGGTCGCGTCGATGGTCTGAATAGTCGTCGTCCACCCGGACGTGCCCCTCGTGACGCCGGAGGATGCCGAGGTCGCCAGATAATACTCGGTGACGCCCGTGATGCTCCGACCGGCGGCTCCGTCAGCGCCGAACACACCAATGACCGCCGGCGTCGTGGACGGGCTCGTGCCGTCCGTGTACGCGATGGTCTCGTAATTCCAGAGGTACTTATCCGTCGCGTCCAAAGCGGGCGGTGACGTGTTCCATCCGGTGACGGGCGCCGTGGTAGAGCTACTGGATTTGGCGTAGTATTCCGTGACGCTGGAGATCCCTCGTCCATCCTCGCCCTTCGGACCGGTCTCTCCATGCACTCCGATCACCCTCGGCGTCGTACAGACCGGCGTGTCACTGTCTGTAAAGACGATGGCCTCGTAGTTCCAGATGTACGGATAGGCCGTGCTGGAGATCTGCGGGACCGTGTACCATGTGTTCCCGGAGATCGTGATGCCCGTCTCCTGATCGGAGACGAGGTAATACTCCGTGATGCTCACGATGCCGCGGCCGTCCTGCGTGTACGTCGCGATGATGAACGGCGTTGTCGTCTCGATTGTGCCGTCGCTGTACTCTATTTCCTCGTAATTCCAGAGGTAAGGCTTCGTAGCGTCTATGGTCTGCGTCGTTACGTCGTCGCTCCAACCGGGAGTGTCAGGCGATATGCCGCCGGAGTCCATGACGATCTCGCCTACACCTTCGTCAGCCACCGTCAGCCTGTCATTCGACGGGATGGTGATATTGCCGTCGCCGTCGTCGATGGCCTCAAACTCGTCTGTCAGGATCTCGACGTCTCCGTCGCCAGAGTCTACAGCCCGGATAGCCAAAGCGTCTGACGCCGTTGCGAGGTAGTAGTTCGTGATCCGCACCACACCGCGCCCGGAGATCCCGTACACGCCGATGATTACCGGCCCGAACACCGCACTCGTTCCGTCCGTGTAGGTCACAACCTCGTAGTTCCAGAGAAATCTCAGCGAGGCGGAGATCGTCTGCACCGTTGTCGTCCAGCCGGGAGTCTCCGTAGTCACGCCGGAGTCCAGCGCCGACGCGAGGTAATACTCCGTTACGTTCGAGATGCCGCGTCCGTCTGACCCATCATCAGACCAGTTGCCGATCAGGGCAGGGTCCGTCTCATAATAGGTCCCGTCGGTATAGTTGACCCGCTCGTAGTTCCAGAGGTACGGAGCCGACGCTGAGACGTGCTGCACGGCGCTTGTCCACCCTGCATGGGCGCGAGTCACGCCGCTGCTCTCCGTCGTTGCCAGATAATACTCAACGACCGAGGAGATCCCTCGGCCGTTGGTTCCGTCTTCGCCCTTGATCTTAGACCACGCATAGGACGTGTACGTCTGCGGGTCCTGCTGGGTCGTGTTCGTGCAGACGCCGATATACACAGCGCCCGAGAACGTGGTCGTGCTGAAGTTCTCCGAGCCATCCGCCGACGTGGAGTACGCGAAGTGGACATAGTAGCTATCTCCGGGCGTACCGTCGTCGCCGTCCTCGCCGAAGTAGCTTGCGAGATACGACGTGCTGGTGGTCTGATCCTCGTACGTCGTCACCGTGCGCTGCCAGAGGTACTTCCCCGGCTCCACGCTCGGCATAGTCTGCTGCCAGCCGGTCGCCGGGACCGTGTTCGACGTGGTGAGGGCATAGCTTATAACCACACTCTCGATGCCCACGCCATCCTGTCCGGCCGCACCGGAGATGCAGGTCGGGAAAGACGCGGATGTGCTGCCGTCGGCATACGTCGTCACCGTCTTCTGCCACATATACTTGCCCTGCGTCCAGTCGGGCGCGACCGTGCTCCAGTCGTTCGTCCCGATGTCGCTCGGAGCCGCCCCCGGCGTCTCCACGGTGTTGTAGGAGGACAGGGCGTAATACACGGCTACGCTGCGGATCGCCTCGGAGGACAGGGCCAGAGTCCCTTCTTCGCCCAGCTCTTCGGCCACGTCGCCGATCACGAGCTTGTTCGCCGCGATACTGTTCGCCACGATGTACTCGCCCCGGATCACAACGGCATTTATCAGGCTCGTGATGAACGTATCATCAAAGGTCATGGCCGTCGTGTACGGTCCCTGGATGCCGGTCGAGGATTTACCGAAGCCGTTGATGTTCCACCGCCACACGACCTGAGCCGTGTTCGGGTCCGCCGTGTCCATGATGAAGATTTCCGAGCCGTTGGAATACACATGACCGCCAAAAACGCCGGTCAGCATGGCGGTCGCCATGTTGATCCGGCTCTCCAAGTAGTTGCTCGACTGCGCGATCTCTTCCGTGGTCTGCTCGGCGATCCTCGCCGTGCGGGTCTTGATCGTCGCTGGCACCGAGGATAGCGTGATCTTGTTGTCGTCCTCGCCGTCCGGGTACTCGTCGTACTCGACAATCTGATGGTTCACGCGGATGCCGCGGTCCCGGTCAATCAGCGTGATTACCTTGTGCATGGCGAAATCCAGGAAGGAATACCGGGAGTCTCTCGCCGCGAGATCCTCGGCATCGCAGGAGTACGACCGCACCGGGTTTGCCATCACAGCCAACTTCGCTTTCGCGTCAGCATACAGATTTTCCGGGACTGTGTACCTCTCGTCAGCCCAATACGCCACGACCACCTTGTCGGAATAGGTGTTGTCGTCGATGTACTGGAGCCCGTAGGCCGTACCGTCCACAATGGCGCTCTCCATCGTCATGCCATCCGCGCCGTAGGCGTAAATCCGGGTGGCAAAGTCCGACGTGGAGCCCTTGAAGCTGAGCGCCTTCAGGTTTAGCTCCGTCGTCAGGTACTCGCCCGTCGGCACTTCCATGTCGGGGTTGTGGACCACCACACGCTTCTCCGGGATATGCCACACGAAGTACACGCCGTAGGTGTGCATACACTGATACACCACGTCGTAATCCGTGCAGTAGTCGAAGCTAATGCTCCGTCGGATCGTGGACACATTCCCGTTCTCAACAGTCCAGCCATCCGGGAGATGCGCCGCCAGCACCTGGGTCAACAGGCGCGTCTCGCTTTTGTAGTTTCTATAAAACCGGCCCTTCAGAAAATCGAAGTTCAGCTCACACGTTATGCGGTCGTCGTCGATCTTCTTCACCAGCCAGCTATTACCAGCCGCCAGTATGCGGCACTCCTCAGCGATCAGCGGGTACTGCTCATGCGCCGTGTCCAGATAGAACGTCAGCGTGTCGCAGCCGTCCAGCTTGTGCTTGATGTGCAGCCGCCTATAACCGGAAAGCGGATGGTGCACGCCATCCGCTCCAATCAGTCTTATCATCTCGCCCCTCCTTTACTGCCAGATGGGGTAATAGCTCACCTCGACTCGCGAGGCCCCGGAGAACGTGATCTCATTCAGCCCGGGCTCCAGATCCGGCCATGCCGTCATGTCGCACTTGGCGAAGATGTTGTTCCCGTCCTCGTCCGTCACGGTTGTGAATACGCCGTCTATGACGATCTCTTCCTCGTCCACGTCCGTGAACGTGATGTCGCCGAACTCGACCGTCGCTGCCGACGGCGTGATCTTCACAACGGCCGGCGTGGTGCAATTACCCTCGACCGTTATATGGCTCCCGGAGACCGTGAACACTTTCGTCTCCATCGGCTCATGTCGGAAGCCGATCAACTCGAACTCCACCTGCAATATCCAAGGAGCCATTTCCTGCGGCTCTGAGGCGCTCACATACTCGCACCAATAGTGGAAGCCGTCCGGGAGCATTAAAGACGTTTCCTGACGCAGTATTGCGGTGACACGCGATATTGCGAGGGTGATCTCTCTCATGCTCTCGCCCTCAAAGTCGATTTTCAACCGGATCGACCTCAGCCCGACGCGGGTCTGGAGCTTCACCGGCACCAGCCGCGCAGGAGGCTTCACGTAGTTGTTCTCATACGCTGTCGGCCCCACCTCGTAGCTGAGTAGGTAGCCGCCGAACGCTTCAAGCTCAATGCCATTTATCACCGTCTTCATCATTCGTCACTCCATTCCAGCTCTTCGGCTATATACGGCGTAATGATCCGCGCCGCCCTCCGGCCGTCCACGTTGATGTTGTTCACGATATACTTCGGGTTGCTGCTCTCGCCAGCCGCGCCGTCTTCGCTATCCAAACTCGTATCGTACGCTTTGGATGCCGCCGCCGCGGTGACGGCCGTGCCAGCCGCACTAGCCATAGCCTGTATGGAACCTTTGCCGCTCGACACAAGGCTGTCGTAGTCTACGCCGAAATCAATGTCGGAAATCTCGTCGGCGGCGTCCTGCACAGCGGCGACCGCCGTGTCCGTTTCGTCCTCCACGCCTCCGGCAAGACCGAGCATGAGGTTTTTGCCGATCACGTCCCTGAATAGCTTGGACGGGGACGCGATGCCGAAGAAGCTCTTGACTCGATCAAAGACCGACCGGCAAGCCGCAGCCGCAGACTGGACCACGGAGCTGACCGCGTTTCCGATGCCCGTTGCCAGACCACGCAGGAGGTTGAAGCCCGCCGTTACCATCGACGGAATCAGCCCGGTGATTGCCGACACTATCGACCGACCGATCTGCGGGATCGCCTGAACGATTGTCGAGATGATCTGCGGCAGAGCCTGGATCAATGCCACAAATAGCTGGATGCCCGACTGGACGATCAGCGGGATATTGCTCAGAAGCGCCTGGATGATCGAGGAAATGATCTGCGGCAGAGCCATAACGATTGTCGTTATGATCTGCGGCAGAGCCCCGATCAGAGAGGTCAGCAACTGAACGCCGCACTGGATCAGCAGCGGTATGTTCGCCAGAAGCGCCTGAATGATCGACGAGATGATCTGCGGCAAGACCGCCACTATCGCTATAATGATCTGCGGCAGGGCGCTCACCAGGGACACCAGAAGCTGAACGCCGCACTGGATGATCTGCGGGATCATCCCCACCAATGTCGAGATGATTGCCGCGATGATCTGCGGCAAGACCAGCACGATTGCGTAGATGATGTCGGGCAAAGCCTGCACCAGCGACACGAGCAACTGGACGCCGCAGTCTATGATCTGCGGGATCATCCCCAAGAGCGTCCCCACAATCTCCGTTATGATCTGAGGCAGGGCCTGACAGATTGTCACGATGATCTCGGGGAGCGCCTGAACCAGTGCCGTCAGCAACTGAACGCCAGCCGTCACCACCATGTCGATCAACGCGAGGATGCCCTCGCAGATGCTCGTCACGATCTGAGGCAGGGCCGCGATCAGCGCCGAGATGATCTGAGGCATCGCCGCTACGATGCCCTCCACCAGCGAGACGGCTGTCTGTATCAACGTGTCGAGCGTTGCGAGGATTCCATCAACGAGGCTCTGCACAATCGTCGGTAAGGCCGCAAGCAGCGTTGGGATCGCTTCGAGGAGGCCCTGCGCCAGCGCACCGATCATCTCGATACCGGCTTGGATCACCAGCGGCAGATACGTCACAACCGCCTCGGTGAACTGGAGGAGACCCTCCATCGCCGTCTGCATGATCTGCGGCGCATTTGCCGCTATGCCGTTGCAGAGCGCGATAATGAGCTCACCGCCCAGGACCACGAGCTGCGTCGTGATGCTGAGGATGCCCTCCAGCAGCGCCATTCCAGCCTGTACCGCCGCCTCCGCCAGAACCGGAGCGCTGTCGATCAGCCCCTGTACTAGCCCCTTTATGAGCTGTACGCCGCCCTGAACGAACTGCGGGATGTAGTCGGAGAGGTAGGTAACAGCCTCGGCCAAGACGCTGCCAACAGCCCCGGCAAGGCCGCTGAGCCCGCCTTCCTGAACTGCCCTGCTCAGTTCCCCAAGCAGCTCCGTCCCTTCTTGTGTGAAACTGCGAAGGGCCGGCGTCACCTCATCATTCACTCGAATTTGGAGGTCTGAAAACGCCGAGCTTAAGATATCCAGATCGCCTTTCAGGTTATCTGTCTGAGTCGCGTACTGTTTGGCCGCCTCACCCATTCCATCGCTCGCATGGGCGAGCGCTTCAGCCCATTCCTCTTGCTTATCGGTAGCAGTGATCGTCATTTTATTGAAGGCGTCAAGTCCCTGCCTACCGAATATTGTCTGCTTATACGCCGCCGCCTGCTCGTCGGTCATTCCAGCGAGCGCACCAGCGAGGTCGTCCACAACGTCATTGAGATCCCTCGCTTTTCCAGACTCGTCGTAAGCCGCGACCCCTAATTCTTCGAGGGCATTCTTGGCTGCGTCAGTAGTCGGTGTGAACAGTTCTCGCATGATGGCGGCATAAGCCGTGGACGCCTCGGAACCCGTAATATTTTGCTCCGCAAGTCTCAGCAATGAAAGAGCGGTAGCGTCAGCCTCTTGCCCATACGCCCTTGCGCTAGAGGCACTATCAGAAAACGCTTCGCCGAGGGCGGTCACATCCGTATTTGCCAGCGTAGCGCCCTTTGCGATCAAGTCTGCATAATATCCCGCGGTCTTCGTCTCGTCGCCAAACCCCTTCATAGCTCCAGCAACAAAGCCCGCAGCAGTACCCATATCCATAGCGCCAGCGGCAGAGAGATGCAGAACGTCCTCGATCATTTCCATCGACTCGTCTGCACTATATCCAGCCATCGCTAATATGTTCAGCCCTTCAGCCGCTTGCGAAGCGCTGAAATTCGTGATGCTTCCCATTTCGAGGGCTTTATTCCTTAGCGCCTCGAACGTATCTCCTGCTCCGTTGACATTTCCTTTGATGTCGTCTACCGTCATTCCCATCGTTGCAGCGATTTGGGACATTGACGTATCAAAATCCATGCCGGTCTTAACTGCCGAAGCACCAAAACCAACAAGCGCGGTTCCGGCAGCAGCGATGGCCGTTGTTACGCCCTTGAGCGTGGAACTGCCGAGTTTGGCTAGGCCCGTTTTTAGGCCCGTTTCATCTATTTTGGTATCGAGGGTAATCGAACCGTCAGCCATACAATCACTTCCTTTTTTGAGTAATTGCACGGCTCATAGGCTCAATGTGCATATAAAAACGCCCTCCGCTTTACCCTGCGGAGGGCGAGTTTTTCAATGATCTTTATTTCAGTTTTTCTTTGCTTTTATGTAAGGAATAAGGCCCCATGCGATCAGGGCAATTCCAATAATCATGCCAACAGCTATCGAAGCGGCGTCTCCCATCGTGAGCGACGTTATCACAAACAAGGCTCCTATCGCGATCTTTGCGATCATTGCACCCATCGACTGCCTCATGCCCGTTTTCTGCTCCCGGTCGTCCGCCCGCTGTCTGGCAGCATCTGCGCTCCTGGCCCCGGCGGCCGCGCCGTAGGCTACCGCTCCGGCTACCTTTGCCTTATCAATGCCGGAGCTGTTGCCCCTTGATGCCCGTTTTTCGTCGCGCTTTTCCTTCTTTTCCTCGGCCTTTATTTTTTTGCCGCAGGATTTGCATACATATCTTCTCGATGTAGAGCTGTAAAAACCGCCCTTTTTATTTACGTCGAATTGTCTGCCGCAATTCACGCACGTTACGATGTGCTGTCTCGCCATTTATGATACCTCCCGGCCTTTATATTGTCAGGAGGTATTGTATCATACGGTCACGGTTTTGGGAACACCTGAGCTCCATCTTTGATGATAAGCTCAAATTCCCTCTTACATCCCCGTGTGCAGGCCAGAAAAACCCCGTGGCACTCGGAGGTGTTGTCATATAGGCTGTGCTTTGCGTTGCAATACGGGCAACGTACCCATGTTCTCTCGATGGATGGCTTTTTCACATGAAACCTCCAAATGCCGCCCCTGCCTGGGCGACCTTCTCTTCGTATGTCAGATTCTGCGGCAGCGCATAGATCCGTTTCAGCCTTGCTATGCGGCTCTTCTCCTGCTGGTTCTTGATCTTGCCGAGATCCGTCGCGCGATAGCTCATGATCTGGCAGATCTTCGCGTCTTCGCTCAGACCCTGAAACATGGCGTGGAATTTCCACCAGTGCAGGAACTCGACTTCGTTCAGATCCACGCCGTACTGAGTCAGGAACGCAGAGAAGATATACGGCGCATCGAAATCGAAATCGTAGATCATCTTCGGCTTCAGTTCCACGTCGCCGTTTTTCGCCACGCGCTTCTTCTTGGCGTCCACGTCTTCTCCGAGCTGATACAGCCACAGGATCGCATAAAACGCTCCAGCGACATCGCGGGGGATGTCCTCGCCGTAGAAACGCTCCAGCGTCAGCAGGACCTTTCTGGCGTTGTCCATCTCCGCGTCCTTCATGGTCTGCTCGAAGCGGATGAAGTTCCGAAAATCTACATCCACAAAAAAAGCCCTGCCGTCAACCTCGACGGCATCAGGCAGGGCGTCTAGCAAAATATTCGGCTTCATTTTTTCTTCGGCGCAGGGATGCCCTTTGCCTTCTTCTGAGTGGGCCGAGTCGAGATCTGGCGGAAGGTCTGACGCGCTTTCAGCACATCATCCTTCTGTGCGCTCACAAACGCGAGGAACCGCTCGTAGGCGTCGTAGTGAACGGCGATATTGTTCTTCTCGGAACAGAGCGCGATGCCGGCACCATCGCCGAAAACGCGGTCGAAAAACCGCTTCAGCATATCGCATTGTGCGCGGTACATATCCGACGCCCGGCCATCCTTCGGGATCTCGCGCTCTTCCTCGGCCATCTTATCAACGGCCGCCTCCATGCGCTCCACCTCGTCGGCGTCGCGGGCGTCGAACTCGTACTCAGCTCCGTTATAGCGGAACAGGGTTATAACCTCTTGGCTCATTTGCTCATACCTCCGCTATATCAGGCGTCAGCCGTGAACGTCTTGGTGGACGTGTTGAAGGTGCCGGGGATGATGTCGCCGACAGCCTTCATGGTGCCGGTGTAGACCAGCGCATCGGTGCCGTCGCCCTTGGTGCCGGGGATGATCGCATATGCCCGCTTGAACGCAGGGCAGGTGTGATTGGTGGAATCCTCCTCCCAGCGGTTGACGGTGATCACGTTGCGGTGGGTGTCATTGCCGACGAGCTCGCCGTCGTGGATCTTCACAATCTCCTGCACCACGGGGTCGTCGGAGATGCAGTCTGCGCTGTACTCGATAGACGGAGCGTACCCGATAACGTCGGTCTTCTCGGTCTTATAATTGACGTACTTGCGGCTGTACTCCTTCGGGTTCTTGTTCTCCGGGAAGGACGTAAAGCCCTCGCCGATCAGGTTGAAGGTCTCAGTGACCGAATTTCCGCTGCCGCTCAGACAGCCGAGATAGGCTTCCCACTGATACCGCATAATCAGTTCATTTGCCATAGTTACCTCCTGTGAAATTTATACTCAAGCTCGAACAGGGCTTGATAATCTTCGGAATCGTCCTCGTACCTTGCGGCGATGGACGGCGTATTCGTCAGGTCGATCTTCACCGCCCGACGCTGCCCGTCGATAATCGGCAGCCGGACAAAGTTGCCATTCTGATCCTTCTCTCTCAGCCACTCGGCCAGCTCCCACAGGCAGCCGGTAGCGTCGAGCCTTGACGCTGTGTCTTCCGCCTGTATGTGGATATAGACAGCGAAAGACCACACACCGAGGTACGAACCGTCGATGTATGGCCTTCGCTTCTCTGCGTTGGCAAGCTGCTGAAGCATCATGCTGACTCCATCTTTCTGGAGATCTTCCAGACGGATCTCGCACGGTTTCTTCGGCCATGCGTTCAGGTGGTCCTTCATCGCCTCCGCGATGTAAGGTCCGTCGTTTGTGTAGAACTTCGCCACGGGACATCACCCCTTCATGATCTTGTTGACGCCGGGTTCCCATGAGCTCTTCAGCTTGACAGCTTTCGCCTTCTCAAACCACTGAGCACAAGCCTGGGGATGCTTCTGCGTCGAGAAATGACGGCCGACGCCGTAGTAGTTCACACGAGCATACGGCGCGTTGTAGACCACCGTGCCGCTGCCTATGACCGTGCCGGAGTTGCCGCTGTTCATCAGGTAGCCCGTCTGCATGGGAACATACGGGCCGCAGTCCTTCAGAACTTCGTTGTCCAGCCACTTCTGCGCCGCTTGGTACTTGGGGCTGAACCGGCCGAGGCACTTAGCTTCATGGATTTTGACCTTGAACTTCATTTGGCGCTCACCTCAAAATGCCACATCCGCCGGGTGCCTTTCTTCCTGCGGAAAAACCGCGTGACCTTGAGCTCAGGCTCGAACCCGACCTTCTGGATCTTGTCCTTGCCCTTATCACTCAGCGTCCAGTACGGCGCCTTATCTCCCAGCGCAGCCCACTCGTCATACGGCAGATAGGTCCGAGCCGTCGCCCCGTCTTCAGACGTGGCGGTCGTGCCGTGGTCGAAGATATACAGCGTGGCTCCGTCGTTCGACTGATTGCCGTTGTTGCCGACCGAGGCGCCGATGCCGAGAACGCAGCAGCATTTCTTCAGCACCGTCACCTGATACGACGCAACATTGTTGACTTCGCCGACATAGTTGGAGAGATAGACCGTATCTGGCCTCATTCTGCTCGTCGCCATGCTCAGCCCCCTCTCCGGGGATCTCCCGCATACACCCACGCGCTACGAAGGCCCAGCCTCGTAAGGATCATCAGCGTCAGCGGCGATACCGGGATGCCGTAGATCATGGAGATCTGGCTGTCTGTATTCGTGCTCGAATACCCGCTTCCGCCGGACACGCTGTAATCACCCAGCGACTCGCTCCCGCCGCTCTGCGATGCTTCGGACATACCGGAGATCGCATCGACGCCGCCCTGAGCGTAGACAAGCTCCGTCTGGTAGCACACGGCTCTCAGAAACTTTTCGTTCGTGAGCATGGCGTCCGGGATCTTGTACGCGCACAGGCAATCCACGATGTCCGAGGCGATCTCCGCCATACGCGGAAAGTCGGAGGCCGGTATGACCGAGCCTCCGAACGTCTGCGAGTAGTAGGTGCTGTCGATATACGCCATACCAGCACCTCCGGGATCAGCCGCGGCTGATGATACGGGCGATGGGGATAGCCTTGCGGCTGATGAACACCTTCCCGGTGCTCTCGGTGGAGTTCACCAGCTCCCAGTTGGCGCCGGTCTCCAGCTCCGCGTCGGTCGGGCTGAGGGAAGACATGGACGCCTGAGTAAAGCTGATGCCGTAGGGAGCAAAGCACTTCCGCT
Organism: uncultured Oscillospiraceae bacterium; assembly: GCA_964401725.1. Classification (GTDB taxonomy): domain Bacteria; phylum Bacillota; class Clostridia; order Oscillospirales; family Oscillospiraceae; genus CAJOIG01. The sequence continues at coordinate 49,728 of CAYNZM010000001.1, read as the reverse complement.
GACGGGAGTACAGGGTGTCCTGACCGCCGTTCGTGGACGGGTTGCGATCCACCTCGTACGGAACCTTCGCACCGCAGTCGGTGTACTCGATGGCGCCGTCGCCGAGCACGTAGGTGGTGTACTTGGTGTACGAAATCACCGGCGCGGTCGTGGTCGTCTTGGCGAGGGTGCCCTCGCTGGAAGTGATGCTGCAATCCAGAGGACCTTCGCCGACATGACCGGTTTTTTCGGTCAGGGTCAGGTATGCGTTGCTGCCGGTGTGGGTCGCGGTATAGACCGCGGCGATAGCGGCGTTCCCAGCGAGCGCAGTCGCAACAGCGGTGGCCGCAGCGTTCGCGCTGGCAGCGGTGGTGGAATCGAGGGTGACGGTGACGCCGCCGATGGTGATTTTATCTCCATCGGCGAGGGTGCCGCCGAGGGTGTACTTGTAGACACCGGCGGTGTCCTCGATGTTCTCCTTCGGCATATCGTCGTCCACAAGGACCATGCGGCCGTTGATGGTGCCGATGCCGATGTCGCGCTCCATGCCGTTCGCGTCGGTGTACTTCAGGTAGGTCAGGAGCTTCAGGTTCTCCAGGTTGGTCGCGACATAGCTGTGCATGATCGCCATGGAGAAGGAGCCCTTGTTGTCACCACACGCCCGCTGCATACCGGTGTTCATGGTCGTGGCGTCCATGTAGCCGGTCTTGCCGTCGGCGTTGGTGGCGGCGCTGACATCGTAGGTGTGCTCAGCCACGAACTTCGCGCCCTGCGCGTCGCTCATGTTGAACACGCCCTTCAGGATGTGGAGGATGGTGTCCTGATCGACCTCGCCCCAATACTCCGCCACCTGCTGAGCGACATTCTCAAGGAAGTCCTCGCCGCCGGTGATGTCGTAGGAGAAATCCTTCTCGGTCCACGCAGCCGCACGGCCCACCACGACACGGCCATGACGGAACGTCTTGGTGTTCTCGGACGTGATGTTGGTCTGGCCGTCGTAGTTCAGCGGCGTGGTGCCGGAGATCAGGCCGCGAAGCTCCGTAGTGATGAAGTTGCCGCCGGTCTGATCCTTCATGGCGGAGGCCAGATCCGGGCGGGGACGCAGGGCGCGGCTCTTAATGAGCTCGCTGCGCTTGGTGTTCGGAATACGATCAACGTAGCCCTGGAACACCTCTGCGTTGAACAGTTTGCTGTCAAAAATACCGGGCATAATTCATTTTCCTTTCTGATTAGTCATAAGAGATTTTCGCTTCCGGGTGCTCGTTCTTCATCCGCATGAGCTCGGAGAGGGTCTTCCGCTTCTTCGGATCCGCCGGGGGATCGGTGGGCGCAAAACTCGGCTTCGGCTTGGCGGGATCAGCCGGGGGATCTGCCGGCGGGTCCTGCGGTGCAGGATCGGCAGACACAAAGCCTGTCGGATTGTTCTTCTGGATCTCCGCCATGAAGTCGTCAGCGCCGAGGAACTTCTCGCCCTCGCGCTTGAACTCCTTCGCCATGAACTGAGCGAACACAGCATCCTTCACGAGATCGTTCGCGTAGGGGAACGCGCTGAGATAGGAGCGAGCCGCGAACTCGTACTCCTGATCCGACAACTTCTTCTGGAGCGCCGCCGTCTCGGTGTTGTACTTCTCCTCCCAATCTGCCGCAGACTGTTTGATGCCGTCGATATCCATGTCCTTGTAAGACTGGATCGTCGCGTTGGCGTCTGTAAGCTGCTGCTGGACGCCTTCGAGCTCAGTCACCTTCGCGTCGAATTTGTCCTTGGAGACGTAGCCGCCATCGGCCAGATTCACGAGCTTGATGCCCGTCTCTGCCTCGATCTTGGCTGTGAGCTGATCGAAGGTCAGCGCCTCCGGCTGACCGTCGTCCGTGGTCCCGAACAGTTTCTTCAGGTACTCGTACATGGTTTGTCCTCCCTTTCGTTTCGCTGATTTCGTTTAATCGTCGGTTCACTCCGACATCTGCTATCCGGCGGTTATATCTCGGCCGGCAGGAGAAATGAGGGCGGTTTATATGCCATGCCACAGGGCAAGAAAAAAGCGGCCTCACGGCCGCTGCTTTCACATGATGATGCAGAGATTTTCCTTCTTCTCGTAGGCGTCCAGATACGCCTCGCCTTTATCGCCGTTGTAGGTGATCTCGTAGTACATCCCATCCGGGAGCGTGGTACTGACGATGGCCTTGCTATTCTGGAGCGTCTTGCAGAGCCAGACGACGTACACATCGTTCGCCGTCACGATATACGGTAGGTTTTTGCCTTTCCCGTTGGCGTAGTCGGCAACGGTCTCCTTGCAGAACCTGACGAATTTCTCCTCGTTCACAATTCTTCTCCTCTCGAATTATGCTCTGCCGTTGGGCCTGTTCGTGAAGCAGTCGAAGGCAAGGACCAGGACGACGGAGATCACGACGAAAATGATTGTTTTCACGGCATTCCCCCGTTTATCCGCCATAGTCCTCTATGACGTCGATGCCGTATTCGATAGCACAGGTGTTCTCGATCCGGCACCCTCTGTATTCCTCCCATCCGGGAGCGAAATACGCCACATCCGCCTCAGAGAGCAACTCAAGAGATTTGCCAAGCCACCACAGCGGCCTAGCCTCTTTAGGCGCGTCCGGGAAGTAAGAGTCAATGACCTCGATCTCCTCCGTGACGCCTTTCCCTCGCAAATAATTTTTGGCAGACTGGATCGCCCTCTCGCGAACGGCAAGGATCTCCTTCTGCGTCTTTCCGCGCATAGGCTGAGAAATAAACAGTTTCTTCATCGCACATTCTCCTTCACTTAAACACTACCAAGATCCTCGCAGGACCTTCGATTTTGGTGCTGACCTCCTTGTTCGGAGGGACTGGAATATCATGTACGCTGGGACGCTTAGCCAGTTCTTCGACCAGCGCACTTGTCGTTACTATCCCAAGAAAATCTTCCGTCTTCACGATCATCACCTCCTCGCTTTGCGATCAGCCCACACAGCCTTTCCGCTCACGCTACGGTCGAAGCCTCCAACCTGCTCGCGTGTACGATCACGCCCGCGGCCAGTCTGATCCAGAAACCGCTGGAGCGCTGCCTCCCGGTTCTTCAGCTTGACTGAGGAGCCCTGGAAGTCATGCAGATACATCTCGCGCTCCCCGTCGGATCGCGCAGACTGTGCCGCCACGTTGAATGTGACACACTCTCGCTTCGCCTCTCGGACCTGACGCTCGTAGTACCTCTGCTTCTGCTGCTGTTCGTACTCCACGTCGTTGTCGCGGCCGGCATCCGCCGCCGGGTCTTCCGAGAACGACCGCGTAGATAGCCCCTCGAAGAACGGGAAAAAGCTGTGGTAGCAGTTCCACCCGCACAGCCCGTCGCCGTCTCCATATCCTGTCTCGCGGTAGAAATCGCCATACTCCTTGTGATAGCCCTTGATGCAGTAAACGCGCCCCTGCCATACCGCATGGCTGGGACGCGCTCCCGCGTGACTGCTGACCTCCACGAGTTCACAGCCCATCTCCTCCGCCCTCGCGAGCTGGAGCTTCGAGATCGACTGATTTACTCCTGTCGTGACCGCCCTGCGGACGGCTGCCTCCACTGTCGAGTTGCCGGAGGCGTAGGACACCTGAGTTATGCCGTTTCTGGCAAGCTCCGTTACCGCCATGTGGATGGCCCGTGACGGCGTGAAGGCGCCCGACATGATTTGTATATAGGCCCGGTCTAAAAGCCCGTTCAGGCCCGCATACGAGCTCATGGCGGTGGTTTTCGTGAAATTTGTTACCAGCCCCATCGTCTGAGAGGTTCCTTGCAACAGGATCGCCCTCATAGCCGGGGACTGCGCGATGGCGCCGGGAGCAAGCCCAGCGCGTCGGTATATGGCGTCGTCAAAGCTCAGGGATCGGCTCGCCGCCTGACCCATGATCCGAGTGATCTCCTTCCGAGACTGCCCGCTGGCCCTTGAGAGCGTGGTCGTCAGATCCTCCTGGAACATTCCCATCTCCCGCGCTTTCCGGGCCTGCCATTGTGTAGTCTCGCTGACATAGCCCATCTTCATCATCCGGCGAACCATATCGCTCGCGATGTCTTCCTCGACCTGGGCGAAGAGATCGACCACCTCGGCCGACACGCCGGAGAGGTAGGCGGGTGTCAGCATCGGCTCACCGCCTTATTCTTCCGCCGGCTGCGGCTGCGGCTGAGGCCGCGGATTGTTGGCCCCTTCTCCCGGCTCCGGCTCGCTCAGGAAGCCCATGATCTCGTCGTCGCTCGGCGCATCGCTCTTGGCCTCGGCGACCTTCCGCTTGGCCGTGGCCTCGTCTTCGTCGTACCACTTCATGCGGAACTCGTACTTCGCCATGATGCCGTCCCGGACCTCCTGGAGATCGCGCTGGCGCTGTGCCTCCGAGTCCGTGATGATCGAGTCGTCGAACTGGAACGTGACCTCGTAGTCGCCCTCCGGGGCCAGCTCGTACAGCGTCGTCAAAGCGTCGATGGCGTACACCAGATGTTCCAGAGCGTCCTGAAGGGATTTTTGGATGTCCGATACCGTCGAATAGGAACGCTGCTGCGAGGTCGTCACCTCCGTCGCGGTCATGGCCTCTACCTGCGGATTGGAGATCGTTCCGTAGGCCAGACCGCACTGGTACTCCACCTTCCGCAGATACTCGTTCATGCCGTTGAACAGGCTCTCGTCGCGGAACTCCGGGCTGAACGGTTCCAGCTTCTGGTCCCGGTCAAAACCGAACGTGCGGTACAGCCGTTCCTCGCCTTCCGGCAGGATCGGCTCGCCGAGCTCGTTGTGCTTGAACAGCGTCTCGGCAGCGTGGATCACTCTCTCGCCGGATTTGTACTCCCAGCGGATCTCGGACCACTGTCTGTCCGCCTCGTAGATCTGCTCAATAGCTCTGGAATAGATCGACACGCCCAGCGGAGACTTTGGCTCCACGTTGTTCGCGAACGGCATCTTGTAGTACACGAACAGCGTCTTCTCGACGCCCTCCATCACGACTCTCGGGCTGATGCTGGCCCACTTATTAACGTAGGACAGCGGCACTTCGTCGCCGAGAGCCTCGTCGGTGTCGGTGATGTCGCTGATCTTCTGCCGAAACGCTTTGTTTCTTACCGTCAGCGTAGTCCCCGCGAGGGAGTGCTCCTCCAGCCTCGTGTACCTGTACTCCTCGTCGTAGGCATAATCCACGAACACGCCGCCCGTGACCTCGCCGTCGGAGTCAAAGGTCGTCGGGAAGAAATCCTCCGCCTGAACATCCGTGACGAACACGCGGCCGCCGCTGACGTAAGGCTTGAACACGATGCCGCCCTTTGCGACGGCGTATTCCGTGGATCTCCGCGCACGGCCCACCACCGGGGCGTACTGCTTCTGGAGGAACTCGGCCCTGGGGCCTTCGCCGCTGACCTTGGAGTCCATCTCCACCGTCACCAGCCGCGCCACCTCCATAGCGATGGAAGCCGGAAGGCCGGTCGTTATCTGTCCTTTCTTTAGGTCCTTCCACGGCGGCTCATTTGCATACAACTCGGACCAGAGCTGGATCGCCTCCTCCATCTTCGAGGATGTCGCCAGCTCGATGTCAAAGACCTTCTCTATGTTGTTCTTGTGAAACAACCCCCGCACCACCTTTCTGATCGCCGATATTAAATCCATGACTCCTCCGACGTTATGATCTCGTCTCGATGTAATACTTTATGTCATGCTCGTAGCTGTACTCGAAGGCGTCCAGGCTGTCGATGTCCGACGTGCCGTCGTCGAGACGGTCCATGCCGACGAACTTCGGGTTCCACACGGCCGTCCTGAGGGCATCCTCCAGCGTCTCGCAGTCCTCCGTGTATCTGAACCTGTCCGTGTTGCACAGCGACGTGAACGCAAAAATTCGGTCGTTTATGCGATCTTTCAGCGCATACATGACCGGGATGTTACCCATACCAGCCTGGGTAATGGCTTTCCTCATTCCTCGAATGAGGACCGGCTCCGCAGAGTCGCAGTAGATCTGAGTGACGCGCCCGTAGGTCTGGCGCATCCTCTTGACGAACAGCACGAGCAGCTCTCCGAGGTCGTCCGGGTCGATCTCCTTGTCGGTGTGCAGCTCCGAGGCCAGCGCGATCAGCTTCTTATAGCCCACCGTCGGCGCGGAACATACAAAGCCGTGGCCGGAGCCGTTGCCGCCGAAGTCCACGCCTATCGTGATGCCGAGCAGCTCTCTCCGTTCCGACATCATCTTCGCTTGGTTCACCGTGATCTTTAATGGATTATCCTTTTGAAGCGACATGGCGGCGAACTTAGAATAAATCAAACCGTCGGCGATACTGCGCTGGCCTAGAATATCGCGTATATACCAGACACTTTTTTCGTCGTACTGACTGATGATCTCCTGCTGCCTCTCCTCGGATATGTTCACATTGTCGAAGATCGTAAAATGCTCATAATTATAGCCACCGAGGAGCTTTCCCTCAGCGGCCAGATCGCGGTATTTGTCGATGTACTCCAAGTAGATCGGCGCCTTCGGATGATCCGGGTTCATGTCCCAAAAGATCTTCCGGCGCTTCGCGGCGACGGTTCGGTTGAATGCCTCCTTTATCATGCTGTCGTGATGCAGGTTGATCTCTGTCGCAATCCACATCCCGTATGAGTTACCGCGGATCTTTTGAAAGCTGTTCTTCGAGCTGGAGCCGGCGAAGAGGACGATCCTGTCCCTGTAATTCGTCCCTGGCCCATTTATGAGCAGCGCATCGTTGCCGCGGTACTGACCCCACCGGCACTGACCGCGGAAGATGTACTCAAGCCCAAAACCATTCGCATCTCCGATATTCAGCTTTGCGTTTGACATCGTGGAGCCCGTCGCGAGGTGGAACTTATCAGGCGTCGTCTTGAGCTCGTGAGCGAAGGCGAATACGTTGTCTATGGTTTTTCCGGCGCGGACCGCGCCCTCTGCGACATTGTATGTGCAGCCCTCACAGCGGCGGATGTACTCAAGATGCTTCTCGCCGAACATGAACGGGATCGACTTCTTCTCGGCGTGGAGTTTTTCGGCGTTCAGGCCCTTATTTGCCATCGGCGCCACCTCCATTTCCGTAGACCTCCTCCTCAATTTCGGAGAGATCTTCGATCTCGCTGAACTTCGGGTGATCCGTCCACAGGTTTCGTTGCCTGTTCTTCAGCCAAAAGCATTGAGCCCCAACGTCTGGTATGACGTGTTTCTTCAGCTTCTCTATTTTTACAGGCTTCGGGATCTGCGTTTTCTGATCGACCTCAACGATCTGACGCTCCTCGGTGTACTCATATCCGACCGCCCTCTGGTATAGGCTCTTGATAACCTTCGCGTCAGCTATCTCTTTTCCCTGCGCGACTGCTGTGCCGAAACTCTCGTGCTGCTGAGACCACCGTATGACGGTCCGCTCCGAGATCCCTATGGAAGCAGCTATTTCTGCGTTGGTGGCTCCCATGGCAGCAAGCGACCACGCCCAATCGTCGTGATAATCGGGATTGTACTTCGTCTTTGCCGCCACGCAGTATTCCTCACTTTCCGCTCAGGTAGTCACCGCAGAGATACTCGATAAGCTGCCAGCGGTTATTCTTCGTAATGTCGCCGTCTTTTTCTGCCTTTTCGATTGCCAGCCTGATTACATCGGCAGACTCGGCCGGGACATAGGCGGATTTGAAGATGTCCCTGAGCGCCACGCGCTCGTCTTCTTCTACGTCGTCGCCGAGATAGGTCTGCACGATCTCCGCCATCTTAGAAAAGGTCGTATTCATGGCCCGGATGTCATATTCCTTGCCTACGCGCTTGATGGCAGCCATAAACGGGTCGATGCTCGCGAGGTCCGCCGCATAGATCGCGTCATAGGTAGCGTTCAGCCTGTCGGCCACTCTCTCAAAAACCTCGCGCTCGTAGGACATGAAGTTCACAAGGACAGTCTGCACCGAGAGATCGAAGGTCACGTCCTTGGTCGTCACCTTGTCGAACATCTCTTCGATCCCGGCGTCGATGTATGCCGCCAGTTTATCTTCGGCATCATCGATCAGCGCGTAGATCTCTTTTACGAGCTGCTGATTGTCTTCTCCCTGGATGCTGTTGTGAGAGAGCTGCTTGCTCCTGATCTTGCTCCGGCTCAAACCGGTATCGTCTAGGATGATGAAGATTTCGGTCACGCCAGCGGACCGGCAGGCTCTCACGCGATGATGCCCGGAGACAATCTCAAGGCCAGCGTCTGTCTCCGCAACGAACGGAAGGCTCTCCAGGCGCTGGTCGTTTTTGATATTCGCAGTCAGGCGCTCGAACATTTTGCTGTCCATGCTCCGGGCGTTCAGATCCTGCTCCCGGAGCTCCTCGATGTTCACGCGGGCAATTTTCAGCCCACTCCCAAGATCAAGCAGTTTCTCCATCGTTCTTATCTCCTCTCGAAATTTTACCCCAGCGCTTCAGCCAGCGTTTGACGCAATCTTGATAAGTGTCATCCCGGAAATCGCCCTGGTAAATCACGCGGTAGGTGCCATCTTTGAGCTGTTCCCGGAATGTCAGCTTCATCACAGAACGGTCAGTCTTTCCTTCGGCATAGGTCGTGAGAGAGGACGTTTTTATCCCCACCGGCTTCCTTGTGCCGAAGTTATACAGCTTCATAACGTAATCCCGGAACTCGCCGGAGGTGAGGCAGAACATGAAAAGTTTCCCGAGGCGCTTATACCTTGTGGAGCTCTTGCTGATGCCGAACACCTCGCCGATGTGATCGGATTTCTGTGTGAACACATCGCGCATAGACAAGCCCATAGCCGTGTTCACCTTCCCATCTATCAGCATGAGATAAAAGCTCTCTGCCGTGGTATTCCCGAGCTTGTGAACGAACATATCCCGGTAATACAGCGCCGTTGCCTGATCCACCTGCACAAACTCTATATTTGTGTCCTCTGTGATCTCGCTGTCATCATAGATGGGATAGAGTTTATGCGGAACAGGAACGGCCTTGGAGACAGCGTATACTCTCTCAGCGGGCCTGTTTGACACAACATAGTCCGTGCGATCTACGCCGTAGGGCTGAGCGAAAACCGTTCGCCATCCGTCAGGGACCTGATCGAGGTTCTTCTGGCTGTACACGAGAGCGTGGCATTTTGCGCCTGTGAGCATCGCCACCATCTCGGCGTAGGTATTCGGGTTGAACTGCGAGATCGTCGGCTCGTTCCACGAGATCCGGCTGTTGGCGAACATCTTGTCATAGCCGCCTTTGTAGGTCGGCACGTTCAGGAAGATACTCGCCTCCGGGTTGTCCGCTGCTTCGCGGATCACGTCCCAAAGATCGGCGATGTCATAATGGGCTCCACGCATCACACCTACCACCGTCTCCAGCTTCCCGCGCATATTGTCGAGATAGACGCCCAGGTTCTTCCGCATTTCCTTCCTGATGTTGATGCCGTACTGCTGGGCGGCGTTGATCTGACCGTACTTGATGGCGAGCATCGCCGCAGCCACTACCTCGATGTCCTCGTCAGAGCGCGGCTGCATGGGACTCTCGTTCACAATGCCGAGATCTGCCACGCTCTTCTCGTCATCGAATAGGTAGCCGATCAGAGAAGAAAAGAGGCAGATGTCAGACGTTTTGAGCGTCGCGGGATCTCCGCCGTGGTTGATGTACGCCTGGGAGCTTCCGAAGCGTCCAGCGCACGGCATATAGACGACTGATGGCGCCCGAGCTATGATCTCCTTCGCCACATAGTCACGGCACGGCGATGTCGTGACCCCCTGAAATATCTGTCCAATCGGCATACAATCTGTCCTTTCGTCAGAATATAAAAGAGCCCTCAGCCTTCGCTGAGGACTCTCTGTGGTGGTCCGGCGGGATGGATTTGAACCACCGTTTCCCGGTTGAGAACCGAGCGTCTTAACCTCTTGACTACCGCCGTTTTTATCCGAAAAGGCTCATTTGGTCGAAGACCGGGGCCTCCTCTTTCTTTTCAGCCCTCTTCGGCGTTTTGTACTTCACCGGCGAGGGGTCGGGCAATTCGCAGATGCTTACTCCGAACTTCTCGTGATACCAGTCTCCCAAGACCGTCCTGTGGCAGTTCTGCTCAGGATCTCTCACGTCCTCGTAGCACAGGAGGACAACATCTTTGCCCTCTGCTCTCTCAAGAAAGCCTCGGATCATTCTCCTCACGGTCTCGCGACCGATGTATTCCAGCTTTCTCCGATAGAGTCTCGCAAACTCCTCGTGGGATTTGCCCCACATGGATTTATCTGGAGCCAGTCTATAACAGTGTTCCGACTCAACAAATTTAAGTTTGAACTTCGGCATCCCCAGGCAGATCCCCACCGTATAATAGTGGTCTCCAGCCAGCTCAGGGTTTGTCCATCTGCTCGTATAAACCTTCGCCATATTTGGCCTCCTTTTCCTTGTCTTCATTATACCACACGAGCTGTCTAATGCAAGTCCAAAGCGTTGACAGTTCGAGGTTTTTCGGCCACCCCATCACGCGGCACAGTTCTCGTGCGCGTGATTTTTTAGGGTGACAGATTGTGGCGTCGTTCGCCGCCGCGAGGATAGGAAAAGGCCGCCATTTCAGGCGTTTTGGGAAAACTTAAATTTTTACGCCTCCGATGATAGCACGGACATGACTGCTTGTCAATGGCAAATTTTTGGCGCGTTTTCACCCGAAAAAGATCCCGTCGATGCCGAAAATGCGCGGTGCGAGCCTTTTTACTGCCGCTTTCACGTCCTTGTAAATGACACTTACATCCAAATTCTCGGCCAGCGCCACCTCTTCCGGCGTCCACGCCTCGTCGTCGATGTAGAGGCGCATAACAGTCCTCCATCGGCGGACCTCTTCCCTTTTCCCCGACCGCTTGCAGAACTCTCCGTAATCCGCGACCGCCCTCTTGATGTGTTCTATGATAAGGGCGGTCTTCGCCGCGGACCGTTTGATGCTCTCGACGTACACCTCATTCTCCGAGGCTTTTCCCGTCATGAGGCTGAGGATGTCGTACACGTCCTCGTCGCACTGGAGCGCCTCATAGACTGAGCGCTCGCTATTCGCGAGGAGGCCGCGGTAGTTGATAAGCAGCAGCCGCGTATTATGCAGCCGGCGGTCGAACGCCTTCTTCCGCTGGGCTTCCTGCTCCTTGCGGTGCGTCTCGATGACGAGCGCCACGATCTCCTTCATCTGCTCTTCGGTCAACTGGCTCTTACCCATTTCCACGTCCTCCTCTTTCCCGCCCTACCGGGCGCTGATCTTACTCTCCGAAATCCATGCGGTTCCCATTCCGCATGGCCTCATCGTCCAGGAGCTCTTGAAGGATTGCCCCGTCGCTCCTTTTCCATCTTCTCCCTCGTTCGATGCGACGCTTCAAACGCCCGAACGGGCTCAGGTAGGCAAGGCTGAAGTACCTGCCGATCGCGTGGGCGATGTCCTCCGAGTAGTACGGACTCGTTCCGTACGTGCTCACCCGGACGCCTTCCACTCGCCACTTCCGCTCGGCCTTCTGCCGCCAGAAGATCGTCTCGATCTTGCATTTCTCCGCTATACCGGCGGCCTTGACGCACTTCTCGATATACCGCTCGCGCCGGATCTTATACTCAAACATACGGCACCTCACTCCTCCGGCTCGCCGTAATAGAGGTCATCCTCGCCGTCGCCGTCCTTATCTTCGTCATCAGCGCCGCCAACTTCGTCATTCGGGGCCTCCGTGACATCGTTGGACTCCTCCGGCTCCTCTTCCTTCACATAGATGCCAAACAGGACGCGGCCAGTCTCCACGACGATGATTGCCAAGAACTCATGTCCTTCAAGATTACAGACAGCACACTCGACCGGGACGCCGACCGCATCGGCCAGCGTATCCTTCTCGCAGTAGAACGTGTCGTTCTCCGCAAAGCTGGAGGCCGCGACGACCTTCCCGTCCTCCGTGCGGATGCCGAACTCCCCGCCGACCTCCACGACACTCAGGGACGCGCCGACAAACTGCTTGAAATACTCGTACGCGGCTTCATCGACCGCCTTGATGCTCACCGTGCGCTTCAGCTCCGCATCCGTCTCCACGCCGCCCTCGTTCTCCACCTCGGTAAAGGCGGCGTCGATCACATTCTCCGGGGCCGGGAGCGCGGGAGCGCCGCTCTCCTTCGGCTCTTCCTGATCGAACATGGACATCTGGCCGTTCTCGATCTCGCGCATGATATACTGGTGAGCGTCGCGGTCCCATACCAGCTCGTAGTTGCCGCCCAGGGAGCCGTTCTTTTTGTTCTTCGCCTGCATGACCGAGCTGACCTCGTGCTTGAACGTCGGTTTGATGATGTCGCGCTCGGCATCGTAGCCGTTCGCCAACATATCACGGGCGCGGTCCTTCTCGCGCTTCACATGGACCTTGATGGTGATGTCTGCGTCCTCGCTGTCCCATTCGTCCATCTCCGTCAGGAGCTGGCGCAGCATCTGGTCGAAGTCAGACTTCAGGGCATTGAACGTGTCCCCGTTCAGGGACAGAGGGAATACTTTCGGTGCGCTCATAAACAATCCTCCTTGTTTTCTGTGGAGCCGGAGCCGATATGACTCGCAAACTCCTTGTGGTACTTATCTTCCGCCGCCTCTCTTGCTTCGATAGCGAGATCCAGCGTGTCGAAGTTTCCGACGTGGTGCTCTACACCATCCGCGACGATCCGCACGTTGAACTTTCCGTCCTTCGTAATTCTGATGCCGAGGTGTCCCGTTCTGCTGCTGCGAGATGCTTTCACATTCCTGGCGTTTTCCGCCGCTGTGCAGACCCTCAGATTTGACCGCCTGTTATCGAGAGGATCTCCGTTTTTGTGATCCACGATCATCCCCTCGCACTCTTCTCCCATGATAAACCGGTGCATCTTGACGGTCTTCCTGCTGATGTTCGCAACAGCGTACCCGGTTTTTGAGATACACCAGGAATGGCCCTTCAGGAGCTCGTAGCAATCGGCATCGGAAAGGACCTGGGAGCCGTTCTTCAGCGTAATCACGAGCACCTCGCCCTCGACGGCGAAGCTATTCGTTGACTTCCTGCTCGGCTTTTCGGGCGTTCCGTACTTCCTAACCCTCTGCCAGTGTTTATTGCAGTACGGGCTTCCCTCGATCCAGCCGGCACTCGGATCACCACATATACAGCACTTTGCGGCAGGACGACGCTTTTGTGCCGCCGGGTGCGTTTTTTCGTAATGCCGCAGCTTATTCTCGCGCTTCCTCTCAGAAGAGCAAGCAGGGCAAAACCGCTGAGTGGTCCCGGACGGTTTGTAGGACCTCCCACACCCTTCGCAGTACCGGGGCGGTATATCAGGGCTCTTTCTCACTCCTCCACCTCCTGAATGACGACCACCACGCGAGGAATATCGCTATAAAACTTCCTGACTTGGCAGTCTACGATCTGAGAGTCGTCGTAATAGGCGACCTTATTGCAGGAGTCCGCCACGCTCTTTATCACGTTGTCGCTGTCCGGGGTTTTGCACGGGCGGATCTTCTTGTCCCGCATGAGCTGCTGCTTCTTTTTGCTGGCACTCTTCGGGATGGGATAGTAGGCGAACACTCGCATATCCAGAGGCACCCCCTGTCCGAAGAACACGCCTCGGCACTGGCGCTCGTATTCGAGGCGCACGAGGTTTTCGTACTCCACCGTCTTCTTCGGCGTGTAGGCGTGGCCCTCGCGTGTCACCCTCGGTCTCCCTTTCCCGACGGGCGGCCCCGGAATGGTGAACTTCACCGTCATGTCGCCGCCTCCAGCACGGGCTGAGACGCCAGCGGAGCCGCTGTTTCGGCCGCGTCGTAGGCCGCCTGTTTATTCTCCGCGTTCGGCTCGTACTCGATGTAGTAGTCGTATGCCTTTGAGCCCTTCCGGGACCGGCTGCCCTGCCGGACGGTGTATCTGTTCTTCACCAGGATCGCGGCCACCGCCAGCCGATCATCCTCGCGGTCGATATAGACTCTATCCATCAACCATTACCCTTGCCGAGAGCGCGGACCTGATCCTTCGGAACCTGCATGATCTGCCCGTCAACGACTATCGTCTTATAGGGTTTGGAGTAGATTGCCTTCGAGCCGACGACGATACACTCGCGCTCCTTGCCGCTGTGGTCCGTATAAACGCCGGCATAGCCTTTGTACGTCCACTCCGGCGAGCTGCTGCTGAGCCATCCATCGAAGTCGATGAACTCGAACCCGGGGGCGCGGCGGATCTCAGCGAAGAGCTCGATCAGCTCCGCCTTCGGCATTTTCTTGATCCTGCTAAGGTTTGTCATTCCGTTTCCTCCATGAGTTTTTCCATTTCGTAGAACTGATTTCTGGCCGCAACCTTCCGCCACGACCTTCCCTTGAACTCCACCGGGTAGCACATCTCAAAAATCCGATCATAGATCCGGCTGTACTGGATGTTGTCTTCCAGCTTCATGTCGGCCATCTGATTATTCGTCGTCAGGATGATCGGGAGCTTCGCCCGGTATCTGCTGTCTATGATGTTGTAAACCTTCTCCAGTGCCGTGTCCGTGCTCCGTTCTGCGCCGAGATCGTCGATCACGAGCAGCTTCACGCGAGAGATCCTCTCTATGAGCTGTTCCGCATCGGAGCCGTACCCTATCGTTCCGAGGATCTTCACAAACGATGTCATGAGGACCGACACGCCGCGGTCGATCAGGTGGTTCGCTATACACGCCGCGGTGAACGTCTTGCCCGTGCCAGGGGCGCCCCAAAAGAGCAGCCCCTGATTTCTCTCCAGCATGAGATCGAAATGCTCCGCGTAAAACCGAGCGGTCTTGAGGGCTTTCTCGTTGTCCGCCCTCTGTGTGAAGGCGTCGAACCGCGCCGCCTCCAAGCGGGCGTCCATGAGGCTCTGCCGGCGCAGGGATTTCATGCGCTCCATTTCCTTCACTTCCGCCCTCCGACGCTCTTCTTTCTCGTACGCGGCCTGCTGACATTTGCAGACGCACGGGACGATATTGAGCCCTGTGATCGGCAACCTCACCTGTTTCGGCGTTCGGCACTTTCCGCAGTACAGGAGATCACCTTCCACGTAATCCCCTTCTTCCACTCGAAACCCTTCTTTTGCCTTCTGGATAATCGGTTCAAGCATCTCGCGGGAATCAAGCATCGTCGCCACCCCACTCGTCATACGGGTTGCTCTCCGGCGTCGCCGCAACATCCTTCGGGATGAACGGCTCGAACGGGAGCGTGTCGCTCAGGAACGTCTTCGGGTGCTTGATGTACTCCTCTTCCGTCCGCATCTTTCGGCAGTCGGCTGCGTATGCTTGCGCCGCGCCTATGAGCTGAGCCTCGGAGAAACCATCGTTCAGACGGGCTTTCCACTTCTTGTATGCCGCGCCCTTGTCCATTTTCTTCGTCCGCGGGTAGACCTCCCAAAACTTCAGGAATGGCACCGGGTAATCGTTCTTCTGCGCCGGAGACGCCGGCGGAGTATCTGGCTGCTTCGGTTTCTTTGGTGTGGGAGAGGGCTCGGATGACTCCGCCTCCCTCTTCCTCTCGCGCTCGGCCCGCTTCCGCTCAGTGTCCTTGGCCTTGCGGTCCTGATAGCTGTACCAATACGATTGCCAGTCAGCCCAATCGTGGATATAGAGCTCGTCGCCGTTCTTGTCAATGTACCCGCAGGACACGAGCGTCCGAACCACCTCGTCAGGGTCCAGCCCGTCAGCGAGGCCGGGACTCACCGCCACGGCGATGTCAACCTCGCCGGCGTACAGGACCTTGCCGCTTCGATCCGCGTTATTCCGGCCCCATATCCACACCCGGTTCAAAATCCCTATGGCCTCGTTCTGAGAACAGCCAAGGGCAGACGCCAGCTTTCTGGATTTCGGGCCTAGTATCTGATCGTGGACGCATATCCACATAGCGTTTACCTACCTTCCGGGCTTACTGTTCTTCGCCGTACCCCTCGTCGTACGCGCCGCTCTCCTGAGCCTCCATCTGAGCATCGCAGATCTCCGCCAGCCGGAGCATCGCCTTTTTATATAGGCTCTCGGTCATGTCCGTCGTGTTCGTCAGGCCCAGTTCTTCGATGATGGAGCGAACGACCTCGATACCTTCTTCCTTGCCGAACACATTCTGTGCCGTGCGGAACATAGCCTGACGCTGATCCTGAGAAATCACCGGGTCTTTCGCTGCCTCGTCGTCGCTCGGGAGCTCCTCAAAGTTCACGGGGATAGCACCGGAGGCCACCATCTCCTCCTCTGCGTACACGCCCTCGTAGTCCTTCGGGAAGGCGTCGCGGACGCACTGGCTGATGGCGACCTTGTTTATCATGGAGGACGGCTTCGACTTCCAGTTCGCCATGCCCTTGTTGTACTCAGCCAGGGACACCTCCTTGAACGCCGTGCGCTCGGCTCCGGCTCGCATGAAGTGGACGCGGCACCATCCGCCGATCAGTTCCTCTCCGGGGTACAGACAGCACCCTTCCTTCTGGATGATCTCCTCTCCACGCTGGACGACGATGCCGTCCTTTTTGAACAGATAGTCCGGGTTGCTGAAGGCCCTGCGGAGATATGCGTCCTTGCCGACAACCATCTGCGCGGGATCGTTCCCGAACTTTATCAGATACACTTCCCCGCTTGCCAGCGGGTTCAACCCCTGCATCTTGCAGGTGTTCATGAAGAAGACGACCTCCTGATCGCTGACCTTATCCGCAGCGCCGCGGACAAGATACTTCTTCACGAAATCGAGGTCCAGCTCGACGCGAGTGCCGAGCACCTCGTAGCTGACAGCCAGAGCGTTCTGCTCGGCCTTACTCAGCGCGGTTGTATTTGCCATAATCAGCTCCTCCTAAAACTGGTTTTTACGGTTTCCTTGTACTTGACGCCGGGGATCTCGATGCTGCCCTTCGACGCCCGGATCAGACGCATGACCGCAGCCCGGTCCACCGGCCTCAGCTCCATTCCGGCGAAGACCACCGGGACCGCCGCGCCGTCGATGGCCTCGATCTCCCAATCCTTCGTCTGACTGACGCCCTTGACCTTCTGCTGGGCCGCCGGCTGGACGGAGTACGTCGCCGCCTGATCCATAACCTCGGCGTCCATCATGGCGCCCTCGGCTCCGGCCACGTCGCCCTGTTCCTCCAGCTCAACAGCTCTCTGGAGCTGGCGCTCGCGCTCGGCCTCTGCCGCCCGACGCATAGCCTCCTCTTCCTCGCGGCGCTTCCGCTCCTGTTCCTGGGCGTACTCACCCATCGTGCGTTTGAGGATCTTCTCAGCGTTCTTCAGCGGCGCAAGGACCGCCTTCTCGCGGTCGCACACAACCTTGTGGGCTTTGTACGCCTGATCCTTCAGGGGCTTGAAAAACTCCGTCACCTGGGATGACTTCGTTTTCAGCATGACGCCGAACTCGGCGGCCGCGGCGTACTCTTCCTCGTTGGTGATCGTCACCGCCTCTGCCCGGAGCTCGATGTCCGACACCTCTTTCGCGAGGATCATCTCGTCCTCTGTTGCGGTACTCGCCGGCTGTGGTACTACGGCGACAACCTGTTCTGTCTCTGCCATCTTCTGACTCCTTTCAAAATTTGTCTTGGTAGTTCTTTATCGTCAGGAGCGCGGAGATTACCCTCCAGCTCTCTTGCCGTTCGTTGAAGTGGGTGTAGTCATACATCCCGCCTCTCTCCAGATGGAGGATCGCTCTGTCCTCGATTTTGATACCGTGGCTTTCAAATGCCCGGTCATATCCCTCAAGCTGCACTCCGCACAGCATGCGCTGGAGCGAGGACGTCGTTTTCAGGTCGATCAGCGTCATCACGCCTTTCACCTTGCACAAGATGTCCGCCGTCCCCGCATATCGCAGGATTTTGTGGTACACCCGGACCTCCGTGCCGAGGAACTCCGGCTTGTAGGTATCACACCATCTCTTGAAGGCGTCCAAATACCCCTGATACTCCGGGCGGATGTCCTCGATGCCGAACGCCGCGTAATTCTCACAGGCGTTGTGGACTTCTGTCCCTCGCTGGGCCGCCGCTTCCAGCACCGCCGGGTCAATCGTGCCGTAGACCTTCTTGCTCAGCGGCTCCATGAGCGTCGTCACGCTGGGGATCGCCAACCCGTTCAGCAGATAAAGATGCCCCTCCTCGCGGAACTCCAGTTCCGGGAGGGACAGAGCCTTAAAATCCAATGCCGACAAAGCTGTCCACCTCCGCTATGCACCTCTCGGCACCGTATTCTTCAAAGAGGATGCCCTCAGCCGCTTCCGTGAAGCAATCCTCATGGTACTCGCGCCCGTCGAAATCGACGTAGTTCTCGCCATCCACGATCTCTTCGTTGCAGTACGCACACGTCGAGAACACCGCCGGCTCCGGCTCGTTCGGACAACCGCTCATGCAGGGCGAGCTTCCGCAAATCGCACACATGATCTCCGTTCTCCTTTCAGATTGATCGCGGCCCGCATGAAGTAGTCTCTCAGCTCATTCTCATACAGGACCGGGAGATAGCTCTCCGGCCGGCCGATGACCTCCAGCTTCCGCATGGTGTATTCGAGGACCTCTTTTGCCGTCTCCGCCGGGAGCTTCACGCCCAGCTTCGCCGCGACCTGTTCCTCGATCCGTCTGGCTTCTTCAGTAAACATCTTTCACCTCAACTTTCGTATGGACTCGGCAAGCTCCAGTTCCAGATCTGCGCCTCGCTGAAAGCAAAGGCGTCCCTGAAGTAATTGCGCTCACCGTCACCGCCGAACCACAGATAGGAAGCCGGGAGCACCCGCCCCACAGAATCCTCTCCGTTATGCTCGCACTCCCAGCGATCCGCCACATCCTGAGCCAACTCGGTCAAATCGCGGCCAAAGTCATCCACCGTCGGGAAGCTCTCGTCATAGCAGAACTGCCCCGGCTGGAGGATCACATCGGACACCGACATCCCCCACGCATCCGCCCGGTTGAAGTACGTCCAGATCACTGCCGCCTGTTCCGTCAGGCTCTCGATGCCGCGGGCCTCGCCGTACGCGCCCTTCGCGATCATTACGATCTCGCGCTCGGACACAAGGCTGTTGCCGCGCTTCGCAGCCTGCTCGATGGCTCTGTATTCCATATGCTCAGAAGGAATGACCGTCGCGATCTCTACCGCGCCGTTGTCGCCCGCTGACTGTGCCATGTATTCCAAGGGGATGATGTGGATAGGCTCTTCATAGAAGCTCGTATTCGTGGCAGGAGGCTCTTCTACGGCCTCGGTCTCGCCGGAAGACACGGCGACGAATACGATGCCCGCGGCGATATACGCCACGGACTTCATCAAATCCCTGCGCCTACGCGCTCGCCTGGAGCGTCTTGCCATCTACTTTCTCCTTTCTGCCCACCGGGGCAGTCATGGCGCCGATACTGAGCTTCCCCATCATCTTCAGCGCCTTCGTCAGTTCCACCTCCGAGAAGATCCCGAACTCCTCAGCCAGCATCTCCTTTAGCTCTCTCGCGTCAGCCATCACTCGCACCATTCATGATCTTGCTGCCGATCAGCTTCAGCTCCCCGGCCGCGGCGATCAGGTCGTCCACGAACTCAAGGATCTCCACCAGATCCGGCTTCTCGTCTGCCGTGATTACGCCGTCCGCCGTGATGTCTATGAGCGCCTCGCGGACGTTCTCAACCTCCGACTGGCGAAGCATACGGATAAGCCGCAGCGCCACGCTCTCAACGGTGGACGGCTCCGTGTCCGGCATCGGGTAGCCTCTGCCAATCGGACACTCGTTTGAGCAGTACCAAACCTTCAGCTCCGGAGCCTTATACAGATCGGCCATCAGGACGATCTTATCGACTGGGACCACCTTCGTGACGCCGAGCTCGTAATCCGCAAGGCTGGAAACGGATATCCCCAGCATCTCGGCGGCGCGTTCGCGGCTGGATAGCCTGTCGTCGTATTTTGCGGCCTCTTTTCTGCACCGAAAACACACGTTTTCACAGGCTTTCGTAGCGTCACGTCCCATTTTCTAAAACCTCCAGAACTGATAAAATTAAGTCACCTCAAAGGCGGTGCTTAAATTCTCGTCGATACCGAGAAACTCATTGATCCGCTTCCGCGCCTTCGGCGAGTCCACCCTGCATGAAATCACCCCGGCCATATACGTCCGGCTCAGCTCAATCGAGCTCGCGAGTTCCTCGTACGTCATGTTCCGGTCAATCACGGCCTTGCGGACCGCCTTCTCCCACTCCGATGTCTTCTCGTTCACGGGCGGAACGAAAGCGGGGAACCCCTCGAGTCCCAGCGCACCATTGATCCGTTTCCGCGCAGCTCCTGATATGAGCCGGCCACTGATGATCCCTGCCAGATACGCCGGGTGGAGCCCGACAACCTCACCGAGATCCTTGTGGGACATCTCCCGGTCGATCAGCGCCTTCTCAACTTCCTTTGTCCATACGGACATTTCTTTCGTCAAACGTCTCCCTCCTTTACTTTTTAAGGTACAAATGTTATAATGCTTAAGGATGTCTGCTTTCTCAGCGTCCAGGCCACACGCATTACCATTTGTAGGTTTATGGTGTAGCTTTATCATACCTTAAAAATTTAAGTTTGTCAAGTGGTTTACCACAAAATTTTACGGAGGTCATTCTATGACTATTCAGGAACGTATGTATTCCATACTGGAGAGCAAGCCGGGCAAAAGCCAGATGGAGCTCGCCAACGTCCTCGGCGTCGGCTCGGCTCAGACCACGAGCTGGAAGAAACGCAAGGCAGATCCCCCTGCGAAGTACATCGCACAGATCGCAGAATACCTTGAGGTTTCTGTCCAGTACCTCCTGACGGGTACGGACAGCAATCCCCAGCCGCTCTCGCGCGAGGAAAAGGAATTTCTCTCCATGTTCAACGGCCTCAATGCCAGCCAGAAACGGCTTATCAAGGCTGGCATGAGAGACTTCCTCGCGGCCAACTCAGAGCAAGACGCCGCGGCGGTATAGTCAAATTCGAGGACGCGATACGCAGGATGAAGAAGCCCTAAACACAAAAAATGCCAGCTCCGCGCACATACGCAGGGCTGGCATTTCATTCCAATATTCAGGAGGCCACACATGGCTCAGCAGCTCCGAGGGGACGAACACATCACTTTCGACGATATGCCGACCGGGTACTTGATCGGCGACTTCTGGAGGTGGGCCTCGTCCAACCTCCTTACAAACACTCTCCGGGGTACATACTGCGAGTTCATCGTGGCAACAGCTCTCGGATCCGACACGTCCGGCGTCCGCGAGGAGTGGGCCGACTTCGACCTCTACTTCCCGTTGGAGTGGCAGGACGGCACCGAGCACAGGACCGCCGTCCGGGTAGAGGTCAAAAGCGCCTCATACCTCCAAGCCTGGGATCAACTCAGACCGTCCACCATATCCTTCGGAATACAGCGGACTCGGAGCTGGACTCCCGACCGTGGCTACTCAGCCGAGCGTGACCGCCACTCCGACGTGTACGTCTTCTGCCTCTATACCATAGCCGACCGGGAGAAGGCAGACCTCCTCTCGCTGGACGGTTGGGATTTCTATATCATCTCTACCAAACGGCTCAACGAACTCTGCGGCGACCAGCGAACAATCTCGCTGTCTCGCCTCCGGGCGCTCTCGCCCATCAAAACCGACTATGACGGCATCCGACCGGCGGTCGAAGCCTGTCTCAAGAACGGAGGCTCCCTATGAAAGCCATCGAGAACAAGCTCCCGGACAAGGCGGCAATCTACATCCGCGTCTCCACGCAGTATCAGGTGGATCGCGCCAGCCTTCCCGTGCAGCGTGAGGAGCTCATAAACTACGCGAAGTACGCCCTGAACATCGACCGATACGATGTCTTCGAGGACGCCGGCTACTCCGCGAAGAACACGGACCGCCCAGCCTACCAGCAGATGATGTCCCGCGTCAGGCAGGGCGAATTTTCGCACATCCTCGTCTGGAAGATCGACCGTATCAGCCGGAACCTCCTCGACTTCGCCGCCATGTACGCCGAGCTGAAGAAGCTGGGCGTCGTCTTCGTCTCGAAAAACGAGCAGTTCGACACCTCAAACGCGATGGGCGAGGCCATGCTGAAGATCATCCTCGTCTTCGCCGAGCTGGAGCGCAACATGACCTCCGAGCGTGTCAGCGCTGTGATGATCGCTCGCGCAAACGACGGAATCTGGAACGGCGGCAAGATCCCCTTCGGCTACGACTACGACAAAGAGGCCAAGACCTTCTCCATCAACGAGCGCGAGGCGGCCGTCATTCGGATGCTCTATGACATCTACGAGGCGAACCACTCTCTCGTCCAGACGGCTCAGGCTCTGAACGAAAAGGGTCTCCTCCCGCGCAGCGGCATCCCCTGGAACCCCACGACCGTCCACACCATGCTGAGAAGCCCTTTCTACACCGGCACCTATCGGTACAACTACCACGACGAGGGTAACAGCTCTTTCACCATCAAACCCGAAAGCGAGTGGATATTCGTCCACGACCACCATCCGGCAATCATAGAGCCAGATCGTCAGGCCGCTGTCGTCGCCTCCATGAAAAAACGGCAGAGAGGCCAGCCCGGAAGCGGCCTCTCCTATAATCGGGGGAACATCCATCTCTTTGCCGGCCTCCTGCGGTGCGATTACTGCGGAAGCAACATGAAGGCGTCGCAGGATCGAGCGCGAGCTGACGGCTGGCGTCCTTCGATCTACACTTGCAGCCGCCACCGGCGCTTCAAAGACTGCCCGAACAAATATGTCTCCGACGCCACCATCGGGCCCTTCATCTTCAACTTCATTGCAAACCTGATCCGGGCCTCGAATAGCTTCGGAAAGACCACCAGTATCGAGACGCTGGAGAAAAAGCTGCTCCGCGGTCAGATCTTCGCCGACGTGGATCACATCGGCCGCCCCGGTCTGGAGGAACTATACAATCACCTTCGCAGCGGCGTCGGCGTCCTCGAATACGAACCCCCGGCCGCCGTGACCGAGGATGCTGGCGACGGCCCCAGCGAATACGACCTCCTGCTCTCCGAGAAACGAAAGAACGAACGCGCCCTTAACCGGCTGAAGCAGCTCTTCCTTTTCAGCGAGGACAGCATGAGCGAGACGGACTACATCGTCGAGCGTCAGCGTCTTCTGGAGGCCAACGAGGACATCGACGAACGGCTCGCCGCGCTGGAGCACTCCGCCGCCGGCGCAAACATGAGTGACGACGAGTTCATCGCAAAGGCCAGCTACTTCATCTTCGCCCAAAAATTGCAGGATCGGAGGCAGATCAACTACGAGAATTTCATCCGAAAAATCGACCCTCAAATCCCCAAAGATTTCATCAACTCCGTCGTGCAAAACTTTTGTATTCGAGACGGCAAAATTGCCTCGGTTCAGTTCAAAAACGGCATAAAAGCCCAATTTTTCTACAAATGAGAAAAAGAGCGCGGACGGCAAAAATCCCTTGATTTCAAGCCTTTCGCGGTTTCTCTATCTGACAAACTACATCACGTCTCCAATAAACATCGCATCACCGAAGGAGAAGAACCGGTAGCGCTGATTCACCGCCTCGCGGTAGGCGCTTAGGATGTTCTCCCGCCCGGCCAGGGCGGAGACGAGCATCACAAGCGTGGAACCGGGCAGGTGGAAATTCGTCACCAGCGCATCCACGCACTGAAATTCATAGCCGGGATAGATGAAGATATTCGTCCAGCGGGACCCGGCCTCGACGCAGCCGGTCCCGTCCGCAAAGCTCTCCAGCGTCCGGCAGGAGGTGGTCCCCACGGCGATCACCCGATGACCGTTTTCCTTCGCACGGCGAATGGCGGCGGCGGTGTCCTCCGGGACCGTGCAGAACTCGGAGTGCATCTCGTGCGCCTCCACATCCTCCACCTTCACGGGACGGAAGGTGCCGAGGCCCACGTGGAGGGTCACAAAGCGCACATCCACCCCCATGGCACGCACAGCATCCAAAAGCTCCGGCGTGAAGTGCAGGCCTGCGGTGGGTGCGGCGGCGCTTCCCGGCTCCCGGGCGTAGACAGTCTGATAGCGCTCCGGGTCGTTCAGTTGGGTCTTGATATAGGGCGGCAAGGGCATCTGCCCCAGGCGGTCCAGAATTTCAAGAAATATCCCCTCGTAGGTAAATCGCAGGATGCGGTCGCCGCTGTCAGTCACGTCCTCCACCACGGCGGTGAGCTCGCCATTTCCGAAGGAGACGGCGGTCCCCGGACGCATTTTCTTTCCCGGGCGGGTCAGGCACTCCCAGCGGTCGTCCCCCAGCTCCTTGAGAAGGACGATCTCCGTCAGTCCCCCGGAGGGCCTCGTGCCGAAAAGCCTTGCCGGAATGACCCGGGAGTCGTTCAAAACCAAACAGTCCCCGGGCCGCAGATAGTCCGGAAGGTCGTAAAAATGCTTGTGCTCCGTCTGCCCGGTGCGCTTATCCAGCACCAGGAGCCGGGACCCGTCGCGGCGTTCCAGCGGCGTCTGGGCGATCAGCTCCTCCGGCAGATCGTAGAGAAAATCCGATGTTTTCAAGGTCAGTATGCTCCGTATTGCAGATGTGTCCCGTCGTAGTAGAAGCCCAGGATGTCCTGATAATTCTTGCCGTAGCTCGACGCCATGGCGTAGGCTCCCCACTGGCTCAGACCGATGTTATGGCCCCAGCCGAGGCGCGTGCAGGTAAAGCTGTCCGACGCGGCGTCGTAGGTGACGGAATAGCGGTAGCTGTAGGCCGTGAAGCCGAAGGCGGACAGGAAGTCCCAGCGGTCAAAATCCGTCCACTGGTCAATGGTGACGACCCAGCCGTTTTCCGTCTCCAGCGTAACGCTCTCCACGTTTCCGGTGTCATCATAGGTCCGCACGCGGATGCCGTTCTTGGCCAGGTGGGTGTCGTCAAGGCCGAATTTTGCCAGCAGCATCTGCATGGCGGAGCCGGTGCGGCTCTGGGTGATAGAATAGGTATAGTTCGACGCAAGACCCGAGACAGCGGCCTCGTAAGGGTCCACCTTGCCGACGAGGTAATCGTGGCCGCTGCCGCCCCAGACGTGGGCATAGTCCTCCGTGGCGCCGCCGTCACAGGCAAAGAAATATGTCTCGCACAGAGAACCGTTATAGGTGAGGTACTGTCCCGCCGTGGCGTCCGCGGCAGCGTCCGTGGTGCGGAAATAGCTTTCGGAGTACGTGATGGCCCGACCGCGGTAGAGCTGGGCGTCGGTGCTCCCCATCACGTCGAAGCCATAGCCTGCGTAAACGCTCCAGTCCGAGGCCATGACATAGGTCCGGGCGCAGACCGCCGCGGCCTTCAGGGTCTCCGCGGGCCAGGTGTTTCCGAACTCATAGGGGATGACCCCCTTGACATAGTCCTCGATGCCCACATAGTTCACCACCGTGATCTTGCCGGAGGCGTTGTAGGCCTGCCGCAGCTCAAAATCGCCCCGGTAGCGGTATTCGCCGTTCACCCGAGTCACCGCGTCGGAGGCCGCGGGATGGATGGCGATGGGATCGCTGGTCGTCAGGAGGACATTTCCCCCGCCGTCCTTCACGGTGAAGGTGCTGCCGTCGGAGGTGATGGTAAGCGTACCGGCGGACAGGTCGCCGGCGTACCGGAAGCGGCGGTCACCGGAAAAGCTGCCGTACTGGAAGTTCCCGCCGTTTACGCACTCCAGGGTCACGGAGGACACGGCGCGGGAGTAGTTTTTCGTGTTCGCGAGGATACCCACCCGGACGACGTCGGATTTCACGCTCACGCTGCCGTCCACGAGCGTCGCGGGAGTGATGGCCCGGTCGGTGCTGGCTGTGGGCGTCGACGGCGTATCGGAGGCTTCCGTCGGCTCCGCGTCCGTAGCGGTGGCTGTGCCGGTCCCCGCCGAGGCAAAGCGCTGGAAGATGATGGCAGCCTCCGCCCGGGAAGCGCTGCTCTTAGGGCGGAAGCGATAGCCTGCGCCGTCCTCCTCGCCCTGGATGACGCCGGCCCGCTGCATGGCGTCGATGCCGCTCTGGGCCCAGGAGCTGATGCTGGCGGCGTCGGTGAAGGCCACGGCCTCGCCGCTGTCCCGGAGCTTTATGCCGGCGCTGGAAGCGTATCCGGCAAGGAGCTTGCAGATCTGCTCCCGGGTCACGTTGCTATTGGGAGAAAACTGGGTGTCGGTCATGCCGGAAACAATGCCCTTTTCGTAGCCCCAGATGACGTATCCCGCGTAGTACGCGCTGTAATCCACGTCGGCAAAACGGTGGTATTTCGGCGTGATATAGTCCTTCGAGATATAGCCGGTCGAGGCGCCGGATTTGATCTTGTACCAGCTCCCGCTCTCCCCCGTTAGGGTGACCGAGGCGTTTTTCGAGAGAGTGGTCACGACGGCATAGTTCGTCCCCGGACCGGAGCGGACGTTTACCCCGGAGCCGGTGACCGTGCCGGCGCACCAGGCGGCGGGATCAACGCCGGCGTAACGACCGAGGACCGTGACGAACATCCCCCGGGTCATGCTGCCCGAGGGGGAGAACGTGGTGGCGGTGGTGCCGTTGAAGAGGCCCTTATCCGTCACGAAGCTGACCGCGTCGTAGTACCAGGCGCTCTGCCGCAGGTCGGTAAAGTCCGCGGCGGAAGCGGCATGGGCGGAGACGGTCAGGGAAGCCGTGACCGCCAGCAGTAGACACATCCGGCAAAACCGGCGGAAAACACCGGTGTTTTTGAGCTTATGTACCAAAGACATCATCTCTCCTAATGAAAATCATCGTGAAAACGAATGATTGACCGTGAACACGACGATGTGCTATACTTCTCATAATTTGAATACACTATAAATTAAACCACGGCGAATGTCAAATATCTCTATCCGTCCGGCGCACGGAACGTCCGGCGCGGCATAGACTGGTTCAGGAGGTCAGAAACATGAACAAGCTCAAGGTCGGCGTGATCGGCGGCACCGGCATGGTGGGACAGCGCTTCGTCTCCCTGCTGGCCGAGCATCCCTGGTTCGAGCTGACGGTCATCGCCGCCAGCGCCCGCAGCGCGGGAAAAACCTACGAGGAAGCCATCGGCACCCGCTGGGCCATCGACGTCCCCATGCCCGAGAAGGCCAAGGCCATCGTGGTGAAGGACGCCGTGGCGGACAAAGAAGCCATTGCCGCGGAGGTGGATTTCGTCTTCTCCGCCGTGGACATGAAAAAGGAAGAGATCGTGGCCTTTGAGGAGGTATACGCGAAGCTCGAATGCCCGGTGGTCTCCAATAACAGCGCTCATCGCTGGACGCCGGACGTCCCCATGGTCGTCCCCGAGCTGAACCCGGAGCATCTGCAGGTGATCCCGGCCCAGCGCAAGCGCCTCGGCACGAAGCGCGGCTTCATCGCGGTAAAATCCAACTGCAGCCTGCAGAGCTATGTCCCGGCGCTGCATCCCCTGAGGGATGAGTTCGGTCTCGAAAAAGCCCTCGTCTGCACCTACCAGGCCATTTCCGGCGCGGGCAAGACCTTCGAGTCCTGGCCCGAGATGGTGGATAACGTCATCCCCTACATCGGCGGCGAGGAGGAAAAATCCGAGCAGGAGCCGATGAAGCTCTGGGGCCACGTGGAAAACGGCGTCATCGTCAGCGCCACGTCCCCGTCCATTACCGCGCAGTGCCTGCGCGTCCCCTGCACCAACGGGCACATGGCCGCGGTGTTCGCAAGCTTTGCGAAAAAGCCCACGAAGGAAGAGATCCTCGAGCGCTGGGCCAGCTTCAAGGGCCGTCCTCAGGAACTGGGTCTTCCCTCCGCGCCGAAGCAGTTCCTCCAGTACTTCACGGAGGACAACCGTCCCCAGACCCGCCTGGACCGCATGCGCGAGGGAGGCATGGGCGTGAACATCGGACGCCTGCGGGAGGACACCCAGTACGACTACAAGTTCGTCTGCCTGAGCCACAACACCCTGCGGGGTGCGGCCGGCGGCGCGGTGCTTCTGGCCGAGCTGCTGACGGCCGAGGGCTGGTTCGACCGCTGATCCCCTTACGAATAAACAAAAGACGCTGCCGGTTCCCGACCGGCGGCGTCTTCTATTTTGGGAGGAATATTTTTGAAGAAACCCCTATTCACCGGTGCGTGCACGGCGATTCTGACGCCCTTCGACGCCCGGGGAAATGTAGACCTCGACGCCTTCTCATCCCTGGTGGAGCGGCAGGCGGCGGGCGGAACCTCCGCCCTGGCGGTGTGCGGCACGACGGGCGAGGCGGCGACCCTGTCCCCCGCCGAACAAACCGCTCTCATCCGAAAAGCCTCGGAGGTTTCCGCCGGACGGATGATCATCGTCGCGGGCATCGGCGGAAATGACACGAAAAAGGCCCTCGACGCCGCCCAACGGGCCATCGACGCCGGCGCAGAGGGACTGCTCATGGTAACGCCCTATTACAACAAGACGACCCAGGCCGGTCTCATCGAGCATTTTTCCTATGTGGCAGACCGGGCGGAAAAGCCCGTCATCCTGTATAACGTCCCGTCCCGCACCGGTATCGGCATCGCACCGGAGACCTACGCCGTCTTATCGGAGCATCCCAACATCAACGGAGTGAAGGAAGCCTCCGGCGACATCGGCGCTTTCGCCCGGAGCATCGCCCTCTGCGATGGCCGACTGAACTTCTGGTCCGGCAACGACAGCGATACCGTGGCGATGTATGCCCTCGGCGCGCGGGGCGTCGTCTCCGTTGCGTCGAACCTGGTGCCGGAGGCCGTCTCCCGGCTATGCGAACTCTGCGAGACAGGGGATTATCCCGCCGCCGCAAGGCGGAACGCGGAATACATGGATCTTTTCCACCTGCTGTTCTGCGAGGTGAATCCCATCCCGGCAAAGACCGCCGCGGAGCTCATGGGCCTCTGCCGGGGCGAATTACGCCTGCCGCTGGTTCCCATGGGACGGGAGAACAAAGCACACCTGAAGGCCTGCCTCGAACGACACGGGTTACTGCCATAAGCAGCAAAAAGGAGCCGTCCTCGGACTGCTCCTTTTTCGTTGTTACGGCCTCGCCGTAACGGCGGGACTCGTGGGTTTTGCGGTATTGTCGTTGCCGCTGACGGCATCGCCCACGCCGGTCATGACCTTGTCCACCGCGTTCCCCGCGCCGGTCATGGCGTCGTCCACGGCATTGCCGACGCCGTCAATGACGTTTCCGGCGGCGTTTCCGACGTCGTCCATGGCGTCCCGGGCGGCGTTTCCAAGCTCGCTGCCGGTGGCGTCAGGTTTCGTCGTGGCGGTGGGACGGGGCGTGCTCGTCGCGGTCATGGTGGGTTCCGGCGTCACGCGGGCTTCCTCGATGCGCCCGGCCCGGCTGTTCATGCAGCCGGTCAGCGTCGAGAGGATCAGTGCCGCCGTCATAAAGATCGAAAGAATGGTTTTCATTGCATTTCCTCCGTGCATATTCGTTTCGCAGATAGTATGACCCGCGAACGCCGGAATTTACGCGGAGGAAATAATTGCATAAATTTCAGAAAATCAGATGACGCCTGCCAGGACGAGGCCCAGCAGAACGAAGGTGGCGAGAAGGATGGCCGACACGATCACCACACCCCATTTCGTGCCGCGCTTGGCTCCGGAGGCGGACTCCTCCACGAGACGGGCCTTGCGCAGGGCCGTGACCACAGGCTTATACAGGAGCATGGCGAGGGTGGCGTTGATGCCGCCCTTCACGAGATTGAAGGGCAGGAACACCGGCAGGAGCATCCCCACGACTACCTCCCGGGGGACCTTCATATACAGCGGGGTGATGAGCCAGTTCCACAGGAGCATCACCGCCGTCATGCACAGAACGCCGGCCACGAGGGACAGGATCGCGCCCTTCATGCTGTGATCCCGCTTATAGATGACCGCGGCGACGCAGGCGAAGGAACAACTGGCGAGGACGTTCATCACAAGACCGATGGGACCGGTGGAGCTGATGGTAAGCATCTCGATGACCGAGACGACGAGGGAGATGACCGCCGCCGTCAGCGGTCCCAGAACGAAGCCGCCGATGACGATGACCACGTCCTTCAGATCGAAGGACAGGAAGCCGGAGACGGTGGGAAAGACGTTCGAAATGAGCTTTGCCACGAAGGCGATGGCGCAGAGCATGCCCACGGTGGCGACGGTCTTGGCGCTGACGCGCCCGGTGCTGGGGTTTTTCATGGTTCCTCCGATGTCTTATAGTTTTGGGCAAGAAAAAACACCCGGATCTCTCCGGGCGCACAGAAAATTTTGGCGATGGACTATAAAACACCGCCGTCCTCTTCCATCCAGACTGTCACTGTCGGCGCCGAAATCACATCGGCTCAACGCTCTCGCGCTCGCGGGCTATACCGCCGGTGGGGACTTCCACCCCGCCCTGAAGACGCTTACATTATAGCATATCCATCCCCAAATGCAACTCTTTTTTTCGCAGGACCCTATTGTGAAAACCCGGCATTTCTGCTAGAATGCCGATATGGAAGCGAACCTGAAAAAAACCGTATGCTTCACAGGCCACCGCCCGGAAAAGCTCCCCTGGGGCTCGGACGAATCCGATCCCCGCTGCCGGAAGCTCAAAATCACCCTGGCGGACGTGCTGGACACGCTGTACGCCGAGGGATTCCGGCACTTTTTCTGCGGCATGGCCGCCGGCGCGGATATGTACGCCGGGGAGGCCGTCGTCGCCCTGCGGGAGGAGCATCCCGACGTAATGCTCACCGCCGTCATTCCCTTCCAGGGCCAGGAGCGCAGGCTCTCGAAATCGCTCCGAGAGCGCTATTTCCGTCTGGCGGAGGAAAGCGACGAGCTCGTGGTCCTGCACAGTGAGCACGTCCCCGGCTGCATGATGGAAAGAAACCGCTACATGGTGGACCGCTCCGGGCTTCTCGTCACCATCTACGACGGCCGACCGGGAGGGACGCGGAATACCCGAAACTACGCCGCCGCCCAGGGCTTGACCATACTGGAGCTTCCCCTGGACTATCCCAACTAAAACACATGCCGAACCGTGCGAAAATTTACATAAAATTTACATAAAAAATTTAAAACCGCGAAACTGTTGTTGAATTTCTGTCAAGCCTTTGATATAATTATCTATATATTTTGAAAAATAGGAGGTGAGCTTGTGACGGAAGAACGCGTGCCACTGATCGAACTGAAAAATATCACCAAGATCTTCCCCGGCGTCAAGGCGCTGTCGGAGGTGTGCTTCACCCTGTATCCCGGGGAGGTCCACGCCCTCTGCGGCGAGAACGGCGCTGGAAAATCGACCCTCATCAAGGTCATGACCGGCGCCCACCAGGCGGACGGCGGTGAGTATTTCATCGATGGCAAGCCCGTACATATCAGCTCAACACAGGAAGGGATCGCCCTCGGCGTATCCTGCGTCTATCAGGAGCTCTCCATCGCGCCGCAGCTCGACGTGGCAAAGAACCTCTACATCGGCAACCTCCCGATGAAAGGTGCCTTCATCGACCACAAAAAGCTCTACAGCGACTCGGCGGACATTCTCGGCCAGCTCGGCATGGACATCTCCCCCCGGACCATTGCGGGTGAGCTCTCCGTCGGCCAGCAGCAGATGATCGAGATCGGACGCGCCCTGACCCGCAACGCCCGCTGCATCATCATGGATGAACCCACCTCCTCCCTGTCCGAGGCGGAGACTGACACCCTCTTTGAGATCATCGAGATACTGCAGAAGCGCGGTATCGCCATCGTCTACATCAGCCACCACCTGGACGAGGTCATGCAGCTGTCCGACCGCATCACCGTCATCCGCGACGGCCAGAACATCATCACCATGGACACGGCGGACACCACGCAGGAGCTCCTCATCGCGAACATGATCGGCCGTCCGCTGGACAAACAGTACCCCGAAAAGACCGGACGCAGCCAGGGCGATGTGGTCCTGGACGTGCAGAGTCTCACCGGCGAAAAGTTCCGGGACGTCTCCTTCCAGGTCCACGCGGGCGAGGTCCTCGGCTTCTTCGGTCTTGTCGGCGCGGGACGCTCGGAGATCATGCGGGCAATCTTCGGCGCGGATAAGCCCATCGGCGGAACCGCCACCATCAACGGTCGCGCCGTCCGCCCCGGCGACCCCTCCGACGCCATCAAAAAAGGCATCGGCTTCGCCACGGAGGACCGCAAGAAGGAAGGTCTTATGCTCCGGCTGAGCATCCTCCTCAACTCCACCATCGTAAAGCTCCCGCAGCTTGCGAAGGCCGGCGTCATCGACCGCAAGAGCCAGGCCGCGGACGCGGAGAAATACGTCACCGCCATGCGCACGAAAACGCCCTCTATCAACCAGCTCGCCGGAAACCTCTCCGGCGGCAACCAGCAAAAGGTCGTTCTCGCGAAGTGGCTGACGATGGAGCCGCAGCTCCTTATCCTGGACGAACCCACCCGCGGCATCGACGTGGGCTCCAAGGCCGAAATCTACGACATCATCAATGACCTTGCGAAGTCCGGCATGGCGATCATCGTCGTCTCCTCCGAGATCGAGGAGATCTTCGGCGTCTGCGACAGCGTCGTCACCATTTTCGAGGGCAATATGACCGCCCAGCTCCCCATCACGCCGGAGCTTACGCGGGAGAAGGTCCTCGCCTGTTCCTTGGGAGGTGAGCCCTGATGCAGGAAAACAAACTGAAAAACGGCGTTAAGAAATTCCTCGCCATGGACTCCAGCGCCGTCATCATCGCGATGGTCGTTCTCATCGTCATCATCTCGGTCCTCGCGCCCCACATCACGGGCGGCACCTTCCTGACGAAGACGAACATCATGAACATCTTCCGCAAGCAGACCTACATCGGCATCATTGCATGCGGTATGACCCTCGTAATGATCACGGGCAACATCGACCTCTCCGTCGGCAACATGATGACCCTCCTGACCGTCATCTGCGCCCTGCTGACGAAAAGCGTCGGTCCCGTCGGAGCCATCCTCCTCACGCTCCTCATCGGCGCGGCCTGCGGTGCGCTCAACGGCGTCCTCGTGGGACCGCTGAAGCTGAACGCCTTCATCTCCACGCTCGGTACGACCTCCATCTTCTACGCCCTTGCCCTCATCATCAGCTCCGGCTTCACCCAGCGCGCGGAGTCGAAGCTCTTCGACGTGATCGGAAGCGGCAGCCTGTGGATCTTCCCGGTGCCGGTGGTCATCATGGCCGTTGTGGTCGCGATCTTCTGGTTCGTCCTGAAGCGCACGGTCTACGGTCAGCAGCTTTACGCCATCGGCGCGAACCAGATCGCCGCACGCTTCTCCGGCATCCGTGACCGCATCCAGATCATGTTCGCCTACATCCTCACCGGCCTCTGCTCCGCTCTCGCCGCCATCGTCATGATCGCCCGCTCCACCTCCGCGAACCCGCAGGCTGCGGGCGGCACGGAAATGGATGTCATCCTCGCGGTGGTCGTGGGCGGCACCAGCATCGCCGGCGGCAAGGGAACCATGTTCGGCACCGTGCTTGGCTTCCTGTTCATCGGCTTCATGACCACGGGCTTTACCTTCCTAGGCATGAACGAATACATCCAGAGCATCGTCACCGGCATCATTCTCGTGGCGGCTCTGAGCCTCGACGTTATCAAAGCAAGGAGGAGCAAGCTGTGAAAGAACAAGTAACCGCCCTTTCCGGCAAGACTCGCTTTAAGCGGCTTGTTTCGGATTATAACTCCGTGGCCATCGTGCTTATCCTGCTGATCGTCGCCTCCTTTGTCGTCGATGGCTTCAACGGTAAGAGCATCAACACCATTTTGATCCAAGCGAGCCTTTACGGCTTCATCGCCCTGGGGCTGTCCCTCGTGATGATCACCGGCAATATCGACCTCTCCGTCGGCTTCCAGCTCTGCACCGCCGCCATCGTATGTGTTCTGGTGCTGAACGCTACCGGCAGCATGATCCTCGCCGCCATCGCGGCGCTGCTCGTCGGCGCTGTCACCGGCTCCATCAATGGCTTCGTCGTGACGAAGATCGGCGTCAATCCTCTGATCGCCACCATTGCGACAAACTATATCTTCAAGGGCTTTTCCTACTACTTCACCGAAAACGGAGCTCTCTCGCCGCTGAAGGAGTACAAGGACAGCCTCAAGAGCGTCGCGAAGGCGCAGCTTTTCGACTCAAAATGGCTCACCGTCACGATCATCATCTTCGTTGTTGTCCTCGCGATCATGTATATCCTCCTCTATAAAACGCGGTTTGGCAACTCGCTGTATATCAGCGGCGACAATGCCGAGGCCGGCGCCTTCGCGGGCATTAACATCAACAAGGTGAACTTCATCGCGTTCACGCTCTGCGGTGTGTTCTGCGCCGCCGCGGGCATCCTCTTTTCGTCCGACAGCGCGGGCGTCACCTATACGCTTGGCGAGGGCAAGGACGTGTTCGCCATCTCCGCCTGCGTCATCGGCGGCATCAAAATGATCGGCGGCAAGGGCACCATGGTGAATGTTCTCGCCGGTGTTCTCATCATGCGCATCATCTCCAAGGCGCTCGATATGATGCTTCTGCCGCAGCAGTGGTCGAACTTCGTTTCCGGCGCGCTGCTCATCGTCATCCTTCTCGTGGACGTTCTGTCCTCCCGCAAGAAGGCGTAACCCGTTGTGTCGCCGGAAACGGCTGCATATACATCTGGAATCTTTTATTTTTTAGAAAGGACGAACATCATGAAAAAGATTCTTGCTCTTCTTCTCGCGCTGGTGATGGTGCTGGCTCTGACCGCTTGCGGCGGCAGCAGCTCCTCTCCCGCCGCCGAGACCACCACCAAGGCTGCCGCTGAGGAGGCCGCTCCCGCTGCCGAGGAGCCCGAAGCGGCCAAGCAGGCCGACGAAGCTCCCGCCGCTGCCGAGGCTGCCGGCCTTGACCGCAACGGTGACGGCAAGGTCACCATCGCCTATTCCACCATCGCTTACGCGATCGCGCCCCTGACCCAGTACCTGTGCGACAACCTGAACGCTTTTGCCACGGCTGAGGGCTGGGAGTTCAGCTATCTGGCGGCTGAGGGCGACGCCGTCCTGCAGGGCCAGCAGATCGAGACTCTCGTTGATCAGGACCCCGATTTCCTCGTTATCTTCCCTGCCGACGCTGCGCTTGCCATCGACTGGGTCGAGGACGCCGCCGATGAAGGTGTGCCCGTATTCCTCGTCGGCACCGACGTTGCGGAAGAGGCTCATGACAGCGCTGTTGCCTTCTGCGGCCCGGATAACTACACCATGGGTGCGGAGCTTGCTCGCTACCTGATCGAGCAGAACGGCGCCGACGCCGGGCTCGGCATCGTGGAGATCGGCGGCAACGCCGGTCAGGCGGACTATATCGACCGCAAGGCCGGCTTTGAGGACACCATCGCGGCCGAGTCCAACTACAGCATCCTCGGCGACACCGCTTGGTGCCACTCCAGCCGCACCGACGCGCAGGACTCCATGGCGGACTTCATCTCCACCTATGGCGACCAGATCGACGTCCTCTACGGCATGGACGATGACCTGACCCTCGGCGGCGTGAACGCTATTGCCGAGGTCAACCGTACCGACGACATCCAGGTCCTGTCCATCACCGGCCAGATCGAGGCCATTCAGGCTGTCAAGGACGGCAAGATGGCTTCCACCGCCTTCACGCCTCCCCGCCTGACCGCCTCCCTCGTGATCGACGCGATCAACGAGTATGCCGCGAACGGCACCATCGAGTATTTTCAGTCCTACGTGCCCGACCTCATCACCGCCGAGAACGCGGACAACTATCAGGGCGAGTTCTGATCTTCCCCTTCCAAACACAAAATATCCCCTGCCACTCCGGCAGGGGATATTTTTACAGCTTCCATTCCTCCTCCACGGGGATCAGCACGCCGTCCGCCCGGCGGATCAGGCGCTCCTGGGTCTCCCGCCCGGACTCCGCCAGGATCGCGTCAAAGCCCGTCAGCGCTGCGAATGCCGCAAACTGCGCCGCCCGGTCATGCCGGGACATGGGCGGATGCCGCCGGGATACCGGCGGGGATAGGTCCAGCATATCGTCGTATCGCCTCACGCCCGATGACCTCCCACCTGCCCGTTCCGGACAAGACCCGTAGCGCCTTCCTGCAGGCTTGTGCCGCGGAAGATGGCATTCTTGCCGTATTTATGCCGGATGGCAAGAATCGCCTCCTGCCGCCGCCGCTCCCGCTCCAGGGCCGTTTCCTCCGCCGCCCGACGATGCTTCTCCGCGGCGTAATCCGTAAAGAAGTCCAACTGCTCGAAGTCCTCCCGGGAAGGCTCCTCCCCTTCGGGCTGCACCCGGTTCGCCACGACGTTGATGCGCCGCACGAGAAGCTCCCGGTCCGTGATGCGGTCGTACAGCCGCAGCATGGCCTCGGTGATGAGCCGGGCCGAGGCCGTCCGCCGCCCGAGGTTTTCCGTGCCGTGGGCGTGCTTCGGCACCGCCCGGCCGTAGCGGTCGATGGCCACCGCCCCGTGGTACGCCGTACGCCGCCCGGGGTCGGAGAGGTTTTCCACGTCATACCCCACCGTCAGGACCACCTGATCCGTCGTAAGTCCCTTTTCCAGCAGGTCCAGCGCGAGGCCGTCGATCATCTCCCGGACGATGATCCGGGCCTTCGGGAAGTCGTAGGGCTCCGCCAGCACCTGCCCGACGCTGAGGCTGTTGGCCGCGGGCCGATAGGATTTGATGTCCCGGATGGTGCATATCTCCCGGCCCCAGGCGTGGTCGATGATAAGCTCCGCGTTCACGCCGAAGAGCCGATAGAGCAGGTCCTCCCGCTCCAGGGAGCACCGCGCCACGTCGCCCATGGTCTGCATCCCGTTCTGCTGGAGCTTCCGGGCATATCCCGGACCCACCCGCCAGAAATCCGTCAGCGGTCGGTGGTCCCAGAGCTGCTCCCGGTAGGTCCGCTCCGTCAGCTCCGCCACCCGCACCCCGTCGGCGTCCGCTGGCATGCGCTTCGCAACGATGTCCATGGCGACCTTGCAGAGGTACAGGTTCGTGCCGATGCCCGCCGTGGCGGTGATGCCCGTTGTCCGCAGCACGTCCCGGATGATCTCCATGGCATAGTCGTGGGGCGTGCGTCCCCGGAGGTATTGGGTGGCGTCGATGAACACCTCGTCCACGGAATAGACGTGGATGTCCTCCGGCGCGGCGTAATGCAGGTAGATGCCGTAGATTTCGGAGCTTTTGGCCATGTAATGCGCCATCTGCGGAGGGGCGACGATGTAGTCCACCCCCAGAGTCGGATCGTTTTTCAGCGCGATGGCATCTGTGGAGGAGCCGGTCAGCTCCCGGCCCGGAGCACCGGCACGGCGGCGGGCATTGATCTGACGCACCTGCTCCACCACCTCGAACAGCCGGGGCCGGCCCGGGATGCCGCAGCTCTTCAGAGACGGTGTCACCGCGAGGCAGATGGTTTTTTCCGTGCGGCTCTCGTCCGCCACCACGAGATTCGTCGTCAGCGGGTCCAGGCCGCGCTCCAC
The DNA here is from genome assembly GCA_964401725.1 of uncultured Oscillospiraceae bacterium. Taxonomy (GTDB): domain Bacteria; phylum Bacillota; class Clostridia; order Oscillospirales; family Oscillospiraceae; genus CAJOIG01. Next base: position 12,527 of record CAYNZM010000001.1, on the reverse strand, counting down.
GCACTCCACCGAGGCGTAAAACGACTTGAGGTCGATGGCAATATAGATTCGGTTGTCCATTGGCACGCTCCTTTCCGGGCCCTGTCCATGATACGCGCGAATCTGTACCAAAACCGGATGTCAGCCCAGCACGCGGCCCAAAATGCGGAAATATGATCCCGGGCGCACGGGTCGCGGCGCGTAGGCCGGGTTGAAGGAGACGAGGACAGGCTGTTTATGCAGGATGTTCTCCGCGTCGAGATAATCTTCCGCCTCCGCCGGGTCCCGCTCGTCGTATTGCTTTAGGAGGCTCTCCCCATCCAGGGAAAAGACCCCGACCTCCCCGGGCCGCAGCGTCTCCGCCGCCCGGACCCAGACGATCTGCCCGTCCCGATAGACCGGCTCCATGCTGTTTCCGCCGATGCGCAGGGCGTAGTCCGTGCCCGCCGGGACCGACGCCCGGGGGACCCGGAGGAGCTCGTAGTCGTCCCCATCCAGGAAGGAGCCGGGACCGGCGGACACCGCCACCCGGAACAGCCGCACCTCCACATAGTCCGCAAAGGACACGGGTTCAGGGAGGTCCACATACATATCCAGGGGATTGCGGATGGAAAGCACGCGGCTCAGAGCCAGCATTTGGTACGCCGAGGGGGACCGATCCCCGTTTTCCCAGCGGCTCAGACCGCTTTTTGTGATGGTGAGGCCATGGGGCTCCAGCGCCTGGCTGAGCTCCGTGAGGCTGAGCCCCGCAGCTTCCCTGGCATCCGAAAGGAGATGTCCGATGAGGTTTTGGGCCTTGGCCTCATCGATGCGAAGGCGAGGTTTGTCGTTCATGGCTGTCCCTCCTTTGCGGAATCAGTATATCACAATCGTTGCCAATTTGTCAACTACATACACTGAAAAACGGACCGCCCGCAGACGGTCCGTTTCTTTTCAGGAGATGCGCAGGGCGCAGATCTGCTGGCCGCGGGTACCGACGACGGCGGTGTCTCCAAAGGCCGCGGGCGACGCCTCCACGAGACTGCCGAGGCCTGCGGTGGAAAGGATCTGTCCGGTAGCGCCGTCGATAAGATGCGCCGTGCCCTCCGAGTCACACAGGAGGATGCGGGCATTGCCGCTGTAATCATATAGTGCCAGCGGCGAGCTCCAGGCGTAGTAGTCCATCGCAAGCCGCCACACCTCGCTGCCCGTGCGGGTATCGAGGGCCACGAGAAGCCCGGTTCCCATGTCCGGCGTGCGGGAGATGCCATAGATCACCAGGCCGTCGATGGCGCTTCCCTCCCGCCCCAGGACGGGGGAAGACTGGACGCCGCCGGAGACCCCATCCACCGTCCAGCAGTCATAGGTCCGGCTCCAGACGATCTCGCCGGTGATGGCGTCGAGTTTATAAATGGCGGTCTCTCCGCTCCTATCGCTTCCGGCGGTCCAATGCAGGGACGGCGCGGTGTAGAGGTAGCCGTGAGCGTCGCCGTCCGGCTCGTACACCGGGGTGGAGTTGGAGTCGTCCCGGGTGTCCTGGGCCCACAACAGCTCCATGGTGTCAAGGTCGACGCAGAAGAACATCCCACCGTTTTCGGAGATATACAGGCAGCGGTCCACGATCACCGCGCTGGCCTCGTAGCCGTACCAGTAGCGATCCGCGCCGGAACGGTCGGTGTCGTACCGCGTGCGGATGGGTTCCTCCGGGGCGATGGAAATGGTCCCGGCGTTCGCATCGTAAGCGGTGTTCAGCCGCATGGTGTAGAGGATGCCGCTCTCGCCGGGCCAGATGAGGGTGTCGGTCTCGGCGTCCACCAGGGGCGAGGAATCGAAGGCGCACCAGCGGTCGTGGTCCGTGCGGAGGGAATCACCGTCGTCGTGACCGCCCTCATAGAGCACCGTGCCGTCGATGAGGCTCACGATGAACATCCGGGGACGGCGTCCGTCGGAGGTCTCGTCGCCGGAGCCGACGTACAGCAGCGGATACCCCCGGGGGTCCAGCGCACCGGCTCCTTTAAAGGGCATACCGAGGTCCAAGGGCGGACGGGTATAGCTGCCGTCGTCCAGATCGAGGAAGTAAACATGTCCGTCCAGGGTGGCGTAGACGACCTCGGTGAGGTCCTCCTTCGCCTTTTTGTCGGCGTTCAGGTTCATGATCGCACGGGTGGCGGCATCCCAATGGACGATGAGGGGCTGACCGGTCCATCCGCTGCCGGTCCAAGCTCCGCTTTGGCTGCCGGCGAGGCTGCCGGTGGAGGCGGTCCATTTCGTCGAGACGAGTCCGGCGCCGGTGGGGATATTGCCATAGCTTCCGCCGTCGCGGTAGTTGCCGCCCCGGAAGGAGGCCACCCCGGGCAGGGCGAAATAATCGCCGCCGTCAAAGGAGATGCCCGGAATGCGTTCATAGGACAAAACGACGCCGCTGCCGGTCAGAATGTCCCAGCGCACGCCCCATCGAGCGGGATCGGCGGTGGTCCGGAGGCCGGAGATGTCCGCCAGCGGAGAAATACTCTCCCCTTGCGCCGCCCGGATGGGCTGGAAACGGGACCGGGACGCCAGCTTCGCCTCCGCCTCGGTCTGGGCGATCTGATTTGCTTCCAGCGCTTCTCGGTAGGCCGTCAGCGCCTGCCGGGACTTTCCCCCGGCCCGGAGACAGAGGACCATCGGTACGGCGAGGATCACCGCCAGGGCCAGGGTCGGCACCGCAGCCCGGATGGCGCGGCTGCGGTTGAATTTTCGTTTGTAGTGGACCCGCGCATTATGGACCCGCAAGACCGTGAGGATCAGCATGCCCGCCGCCAGCACCAGAAGCAGGACGCCCAGGACCGTCAACAGCACCGGACGGATGCGGGAGGGCGATTCCAGGTCGGACGCTCCAGATGAGAGCAGGTCCGCCGTGATCGCCGCCTCGGAAGCGGTATGCTCGTCCATGGCGGGACTCACCGCACCGAAGCCATAGGCCAAAAGGTCCTTCGTGAGAAACCACCGATCCCGCTGATTCTCCGAGGCGTCGCCGTATACAAGACACAGCAGGCGTTTGCCGTTTCGCTCCGCGCCGGTGACGAGACACCCTCCCGCAGCGGGGGTGTAGCCCGTCTTGATGCCCGTGACCCAGGCGCAGGCCGTGCCGGGGATGTCGTCCTTTTCCAGCAGGAAGCGATTCGAGGTGTCGAGCGTACGGGCCTCGGCCATATTTGTCGCCGGGATCGTATAGTGCGCCGTGGAGACGATGGCCATGAACGCCGGGGTATCCATGGCGGCTTTTGCCAGCTTCGCCATGTCCCGGGCGGTGGAGTAGTGGTTGTCGTTCTGCACGCCGTGGGGATTGGTGAAGTGGCTTGCGGTCATGCCGAGGGAGACCGCTTTCTCGTTCATGAGAGCGGCAAAGGCCTCCGTGCCGCCGGCGACGTGGTACGCGAGAGCCGAGGCGCAGTCGTTTCCCGAGACCAGCATCAGCCCGTAGAGAAGCTGCTCCACGGTGAGCTGTTCCCCGGCCTTCAGCATGGGAACGAGGGTACTGTCGTCCCCCTCATAGATGCCGGACAGGGCTGCGCCGTCCACGTTGACGAGAGCGTTTACATCCGGCGTCTCGTCCAGCACCACCAAGGCTGTGAGAATCTTCGTGGTGCTGGCGGGCCAGACCCGGTCGTCTGCGCTTTTCTCGTAGAGGGTCTCGCCGGTGTCCGGGTCCAAAAGCAGTGCGGACGACGGCTGCACATAGCCGTCGTAGTCCGCGAAAGCGTTTCCGCCAAGGCCGATCCACAGCAGCGTACACAAAAGCAACGCCGCCATGGATCGGATCGGTTTTTTCCAAATGGATGCCATGGTTCTTCCGTCCTCAATACCCCGTTGTGCGATTTACGATATGCTCCAGCGGCAGACCGCGTACATAGCGATATAGGTTCTCCCCACAGATGCGAATGACCCGCTCAAAGGTCTCCCGCAGGAGGAACTGACCGGAGATATGAGGCGTGAGAAGGACCCGTTCGTCGTCCCACAGGGGATCGTCCGCCGGAAGCGGCTCCGGCTCCGTAACATCGAGCGCCACGCCGCCGAGCTGCCCCTCCGCCAAAACCGCCTTGAGCCCCGCCGGATCGATGGCATTGCCCCGCCCGCAGTTTACGAGATACGCCCCGGACTTCATGAGCCGCAGACGCCGCTCGTCCAGAATGTGGTACGTGGCGGTCCCGCCGGGAAGCGCCATGCCCACGATGTCCGCCCGGGGCAGCAGCTCGTCCAGCTCGTCGATGGTGTGGACCTCGTCCAGCCAATCGGGCTTCTCCCCCGGGGTCCGCCGCACACCGATGACGTACGAGCCGAGGGCTTTCATCTTCCGGGCGTAGCTGCCGCCGATGTCCCCGAGGCCCAGGGCCAGCACCTTCGCCCCCTCCACGGAGGAGATGGGGCCGCGGCTTTCCCAAACATGCGCCTGCTGGTTCCGGGCGTACTGGTGCAGCCGCCGCACCAGGGCGAAGCTCGCCGCGACCATGTGCTCCGACACCGCGAGGCCGTACGCGCCGGAGGCGTTCGTGAGGAGGATTTCATCCCCCAGCAGGCCGGGGCGGAGATAGGCGTCCGCGCCGGCCCAGGAGATCTGCAGCCACTCCAGCTTCTGCGCCGCGGGAAGCAGGTCCGCATCGATGGACCCGAGGACGACGGAAGCCTCCGCCAGGTCCGCGGCAGTCACGTCCTCTGCGGGGATGTATGTAAAGCGATACTCCTCCGCCGTGCCGGAGGCCTGGGAGGCGAAAAACGCCCGATGCTGGGGCTCCAGCGGCAGGGTCACAAGGATGTTTTTCATGGGGTTTCCTCCTTGGGCAGCTCGATGATGATGGACTCAAAGGGCCGCAGATCATAGGTGAGCATGCAGGGGTAGCCGTCGCAGTCGTGATTTTCGGCGGTCATGGGCGGGATGCCGCCGATCTCCGCGGGATTGCCCGCGCCGGGGAGGCTGTCGTAGGTGCTGAACACCCGGCGGTAATACCCCGGCTTCGGAACGCCCACGGTGTACCCGGCATAGCTCGACGGGGAGAAGTTGCACACCACCAGCACCGCGCCGTCGTAGTTCCAGGGGTTCCGGCGGATGAAGCTGACGGTGTTTCTCCAGGCGTCGTTGCGGTTGACCCACTCGAAGGTGCTGGGGTCCCGGCTGTCGGAATACAGGCAGGGGTAGGTCCGATAGACGGACAAGAGGTTCCGCACACACTGCATCACATCCCGGTGACCGAAGTCATCCGCCAGCCACCAGTCCAGCTCCCGGGCCTCGGACCACTCCCGGTCCTGGGCAAATTCCTGGCCCATGAACAGGAGCTTTTTCCCAGGGTGAGTGAACTGATACGCGTACAGCGTTTTCAGTCCGCCGAAGCGGTCCTCCACACTGCCCGGAGCCTTCTCCACCATGGAGTGCTTCAGATGCACGACCTCATCGTGGGACAGCACGAGGACGAAGTTCTCAAAGAAGGCGTAGTCCACGGTGTGCGTCAGCTCCCCGTGGTGCCACTTGCGATAGATGGGGTCATGGGCGATGTAGCGCAGGGTGTCGTTCATCCAGCCCATGTTCCACTTGAGCAAAAAGCCCACGCCGCCCTGGTCCACGTCGGTGGTGATGCCGGAGAGGGTCGAGGAATCCTCCGCGATGAGGTACCCCGGGGTCTCCCGGGTCACGGCGTAGTTGAGCTGCTTGAGGAAGTCCCGGCTTTCGAGATTTTCGTTGCCGCCGAAGACGTTCGGACGCCACTCCGCGCGGCTGAAGCTGGCGTACAGCATCGCCGCCACCGCGTCCACCCGCAGGGCGTCGACGTGGAACTCCCGGACCCAGTAGAACGCGCTGGAAATGAGGAAGGACCGGACCTCGGGCTTGCCGTGGTCGAAGGCCTTCGTGCCCCACTCGGGATACTCCGCCCGCAGGGGATCGGCGGATTCGTACAGCGGCGTGCCGTCGAAATTCTCCAGGCCGAAGCTGTCCTTCGGGAAATGCGCCGGGACCCAGTCCAGGATGACGCCGATGCCCGCCTCGTGCATCTTGTCCACGAAATAGCGGAAGTCGTCCGGTGCGCCGTAGCGGCTCGTCGGGGAGAAAAAGCCCGTGACCTGATAGCCCCAGGAGCCGTCGAAGGGATACTCGCAGATGCCGATGAGCTCCACATGGGTATAGCCCATATAGGCCACATACTCCGCGAGCTGGTCCGCAAGCTCCCGATAGTTCAGGAAGCCGTCCTCGTCCCCGGGGCAGGCATAGCGCTTTTTCCAGGAGCCGAGATGGACCTCATAGATCGCCATGGGCTTTTCCAGCACGTCCTTATTGGTCCGGGCGGCGCAGAAGGCGTCGTCGTGCCAACGGTATCCGTCCAGTGCGGCGACGATGGAGGCGTTGGCGGGACGCTTTTCGGAATAGAAGGCGAAGGGATCGGATTTATAGCGCTTTATCCCGTCCGCGCCGACGATCACATAGCGGTAGGCATCCCCCACGCCCACCCAGGGCACAAAGGCTTCCCAGATGCCGTCGTCCCGGCGGGACATGCGTCCCGCGTCCTCGTTTTCCCAGCCCGTCCGGGCGGAGATCACCGCCGCATACTGCGCGTTGGGGGCCCAGACCGCAAAGCGGGTTCCGGGGGTGCCGTTTTCCTCCGTGGGATGGGCACCCAGCTTGCGGTAAGCCTCGTAATGGGTCCCCTGGTGGAAAAGATAGCTGTCAAAATCGGTAAGTAATATCGCATTGTTCGGGACTTCCTGCATGTTCGGTTCCTCCTTCGCAAATGAATGACAACATATAACAGCCGTGTGGGACGGAAGGGACAGCGGCAGCACGCCGTCCCGCACCGGCTCCGTGTTTTTCGTCTCCGCGGAATACCCCGCCGGAGTGATGCGGAAACTTTCTTCCAAAGTCGCTCCATCCGGGAGGCCGAGGCTGTCCGCCGGAATGGGTATCTCGACGGCATGTTCCCCGGTGTTCACAGCAATCACCGCGCAGGCGGTTTCGTCGAACCGGGCATAGGCGATAGTCCCCGGACCCGCCGCGAGAGGCTGCAGCGAGCCCGTCCGCAGAACGCCGTGCTCCCGGCGGAGCTTGGCCAGAGCCCGGTGGAAGTCGATGAGTTCTTGGTCCTCATGTCCCCAGGGATAGGTCCGGCGGTTGTCCGGGTCGGTCCAGCCCACGAGCCCCGCCTCGTCCCCGTAGTAGATCGTCGGCGCACCGGGCCAGGTCATCTGCACCACCGCCGCCTCCCGGAACACGCGCTTGTCGACGCCCTCCCCCGCCGCCGCGGTGCCGGCGGTACCGACCCTGCCGGTGTGTCCATTGGTGCGGGTGAGGAAGCGGGAATGGTCGTGGTTCGACAGCTCATTCATGGCGCAGGCCACGGAGACTCCCGGCATCCGGGACATGGCGAGGGACATGGCCTGGAAAAAGGCCTCGCCGTCGCGGTAGAGCTCGGGGCGGAGGCGGTCGGAATGCTTGTCGACGCCGGTGAGGAAATGGGTCAGCGGCTCCATGAACGCGGCGTAGTTCATGACGGAGTCCCACTCGTCCCCGCCGAGCCACGCCGACGGATCGTCGAAATGCTCCGCCACAATGAGGGCATCAGGGTTCACTGCCCGCACCCGGCGGCGGAATTCCTTCCAGAAGCGGTGGTTGTAGCTCTCGCTGTGGCCCAGGTCCGCCGCCACGTCCAGCCGCCAGCCATCGATGCGGTAGGGCGGCAGAAGCCACTTCCGCGCCACGGCAAAAATCTCCTCGCACAGGGCGTCGGAGTTCTCGTAGTTCAGCTTCGGCAGAGTGTCGAAGCCCCACCAGGCCTCGTACCCCGCCGGGTCGTTTTCGTCGAAGTGAAAAAATTCCCGGCAGGGGCTGTCCGGGTCGTGATATGCCCCGGTGCCGCCGCAGCTTTTCTCCCGGTCCATCCAGCGGTGGAAGGACCCGCAGTGGTTAAAAACGCCGTCCAGGATGATCCGCATGCCCCGGCGGTGAAGCTCTCCGCAGAGCTCCGCAAACAGCGCGTCGCTTTGGGCGAGCGTTTCGTCGGAGTAGGCTCGTCGGGCCAGGCATTCCGGCGTCTCCCCGACCAGCACGCCGAGATGCGGGTCGATGTGCAGATAATCCTGGGTGTCGTATTTGTGGCTCGACGGCGAAATAAAAATGGGATTGAGATAGATCACCTCAACGCCGAGGGACTGGATGTAGTCAAGCTTTTCAAGAATGCCCCGGAGGTCGCCGCCGTAAAAGGTGCGGAAGTCGCCGTCTGCGGGAGGATCATCCCACGCCGCCGCACGCACCGGCTCCCCGACGTAGCGGTACTCCCCCGCCTGCACGTCGTTTGCCGCATCGCCGTTTCGGAAGCGCTCCGGGAAGATTTGGTACTGCAGAGCGCCCTTCGCCCACGCCGGGACATGGAACCCCGGCAGGAGCTGGAAGCCGTCGGAGGAACAGGCAGGGTGTTCTGCCTCCGTGAGCCTCGCTCCGCGGCGTCCGTATTCCGCGCGGAAGCCCTCCCCCGTCACGCGGAAGGAATACGCCATCGGCGTCTCCGGGCAGGGCAGAACGGCTTCGTGCCAGTCGAAGAAATCGTCCGTCCGCACACGGTCCATGGGAATGACGTCTCCCCGGTCCGTGCAGAGCAGGACCTCCGCCCCGATGTCCCGGGCAATGCGCAGACGCAGACGCACTTCGTCGCCTGAGTTCGGTTCCTCCGGCGTACGGAAGCGGGCATTTTCGTCGTGGAACAGGGTGCGCAGAACGCGCTGGACGTGGTCCTCCGGCATGGCGATCTCCTTCTATTCCCCCGGGAGGGGCATTCTTTTTCGATTATACCATATCCCGGCCCGGATGGGAACGAAAAATCGCGGCTTCAGTCCTCTCCGCCGAGGGCTTCGAGGCCCTTGACGTTTTCGAGCTTTCTGGCTTTGATGTTCTTTACGCAGGTCACAAACACCGCGCAGCTCAGGGCAAACAGAATGGCGGAATACACCGGCAGGACGCTCCACGCCAGGGTCAGCCGGAACACGAGACCCAGCAGCACCGGCGTCACGGTCTGGGCGGACATGCTGGCGGCATAGTAGTAGCCCGTGAATTTTCCGATGTTTTTCGACGAGCAGAGCTCCACCACCATGGGGAACGAGCAGTTATGCACCAGCGCCATGCCATAGCCCTTCACGGCCCAGACCGCAAACAGCAGCGTCGGGAAGGCGTACTCCCCGCGCTCCCCCACGGCACGTCCCGTCGGCGCGGCAAAGCACATGACGATCATGTACAGCACCGTCACCGCCAGACCTGCGCTGATGGTCCACTTTCGGCCGATGCGGTCCGCGATGGACCCCGCCGTGGCAAAGCCCGCCACCGATGCCGCGCCGCCCACGATGATGAGCGTGGATGTGGCGCTGGAGGCCGAGCGGAGGTAATAGATGACGTAGTTTCCGATGTAGGTGCCGATGGCGTTGTCCGCCATGAACCAAAGAAATTCCGCGCCCAGGATGGCAAAGAGCATCCGCTTGTTGGCCTTTGTCATGGGCCCGTCGTCGTCGATGGGGTCCTCCACGGCGGCAAGGGTCTCCCCCAGGGCCATTTCGTCCTTCAGCTCCTCCGCCAGCTTATTCTCCTTCACGGTGAAAAACAGCACGAAGGCCGAGATCACCATGAGCACCGACGCGATGATGAACGGAAGCTCGATGGTCCAGAGGTTCCGGGCGGCGTCCTCGGCGTTAATGTACCGGCTCAGCACGAAGAACATGCCGAGGACCGTCGCGAAGGCCCCTCCGAGGTAACCCATGATGTTGATGATGCCGTTGGCCCGCGCCCGGAGGGGTTTCGGAGTGATGTCCGGCATGAGGGCCACGGCAGGGTTGCGGTACATCATCATAAAGATCAGCACCACCGCCATCATGGCGATCATCCCGCCGATGCGGTTGCAGTGGAAAAACAGCGGGATGAAGGGGAACGCCACCGCGGACACCAGCGTTCCCGTGAGGATATAGGGCATGCGCTTTCCGATGGGCGTTTTCGTCCGGTCCGACAGCGACCCGAAGATGGGCAGCAGGATCAGCGCCGCGAGGTTGTCACAGGCCATGATGATGCCCACGAGCCACTGGACGTTCAGGAGCTTTTCCGCGCCGGAATTCTTGAGCTGAGCGGAGCTGAGGCCGTACATCCGCCGGGCGAAGATGTCCGTCAGAAACGTCGGACACCAGGAGTCGTACACCTGCCAGAGCAGCAGGATGCCGAAAAAGGCAAAGCCGATGAGGAAGGTTCGCCTGTAATTGAGCTTCAGCGCCGAGTTCTGGGTCTTCATGTCGTCTCCTCCTTGTGGGTGTTGGGTCCGCCGTCGGGCAGGAAGCTGTCAAAGATAAACACGCTGTAGATGGTTTGCGCCTCGTCGAGCTGGGGCTGGGATTTCACCGTCCAGGCCGCGCACACCGGGCGGAACAGCCCCCGGCACAGCCGGAAGGATAATCCCCCCATAAACCGTCGGTCGTAAGCGATGAAATCCGGCTTTGCCAGGAAGTTCAAAAGCAAATTCGTCAGCAGGAATCGCGTGGGCGTATCCAGGGAATTCGGCTCCCGGAAGCAGTTCGCCGCCAGTTGTCCCCGCAGGACCCCCGGACGGTTTTCCCGGAACCAGCGGACCACCATCGGATGAAAGCTCTCCACGCAGTATACACCGTCGTACCCATCCAGCATCTCCGCTGTGCGCCGGGTGGTCTCCCGCCAGCGGCCCTCGGATTTTATCTCCACCACCAGCGGCACCCGTCCGCCGACGAGCGCCAGAACCTCCGCCAGCGTGGGGATGATCACGTCCGTTCCGAAGAGACGCAGGTCACGGAGCTCGGAATACGGGACCTCGTGGAGCTTCCGGGGATCGCCGCAGACACGCTCCAGGGCCTCGTCGTGGAAGACCACCAGCACGTCGTCCGCCGTGAGCTGGACGTCCAGCTCGATGCCGAAGCCTGCCTCCGCCGCCCGGGAAAAGGCAGGCAGGGAGTTCTCCGGCCAGGGGGCGGAATTATCGTGCAGGCCCCGGTGGGCGATATAGACCTCCTCAAAGGGACGCATCCCCTCCTGCCGTCCGACATTGGGCCGCAGCGCCATAAGATACGCCGCCAAAAGCAGGATAAGAATTATCAAAACGATCATGCCGTTTCTCTCTTTCTTGTAACTATCTGTATGTTACGACCTTTTGGGCCGCAATGCAAGAAAAAAGCATGCCGCCGGCGAAATTGCCAACGGCATGCGGTTGCGGTTATGGGGTTTGGTTCGGGATCACCCCTCGACGATCTCGTCCTCTTCGGGAGCGAATCCGGTGGCCTGTCCATCCGCGGAGATTTCGTACACCAGAGCGTCCACCTGGGGCTCGGGCTGACGGTGCTCTCTCTCGACGCGCTCGCGGGCGGGGGCGGGAGCCGGCGCGGTCAGAGCGCGGATGCTCAGGCTGACCTTCTGCTTCTCGTTGTCGATGGCGGTGATCTTCGCCTCCACCACCTGACCGACGGTGAGCTCCTCATCGGGCTTGCCGATGCGGCGGTTCGCGATCTGGGAGATGTGGATGAGGCCGTCCACGCCCGGGACGATCTCGGCGAAGGCACCGAAGGGCATGAACTTCACGACTTTGACGGTGGCGACGTCGCCTTCCTTGTAGGTCTCGGTGAATTTGGTCCAGGGGTTGTCCTCCGGCTTGCGGTGGCCGAGGGATATCTTCTTCTTCTCGGGATCGAAGTTGATGACATAGACCTCGATCTCGTCGCCCACGGAGAGGACGTCGTCCGGCTTGCGGATGCGGTTCCAGCTGATCTCGGAGACATGGACCATGCCGTCCACACCGCCGATGTCGACGAAAGCGCCGTAGGACGTCATGCTCTTGACGACGCCGAGGTACTTCTTGCCGACCTCGATCTCGGACCAGATTTTTTCGGCCTTCTCCCGGCGCTCACGCTGGGCGATGGCACGGATGGAGCCGACGACGCGCTTGCGGGCGCGGTTGACCTCGGTGATCTTGAAGCGGACGTTCTGGCCCACGAGCTCGGTCATGGGAACGTCACGACCGAGGCCGGTCTGGGACGCGGGGATGAAGACGCGGATGCCCTTGAGATTGATCACTACGCCGCCCTTGTTCTCCTCAGAGACCTTTCCCTCGAGGACGGTGCCTTCCTCGGCGGAAGCCTCGATGTCGCCCCAGTTCCTCGCGGCATCGAGACGGCGCTTGGAAAGCTGGACGGTGCCTTCCACGTCGTTGACACGGATAACGGAAGCCTGGATCTCGTCGCCGATCTTCACGAGGTCGTTGATGTCAACGCCCGGCTGATCGTTCGTGAACTCAGACACGGATATGTATCCAGAGTGCTTGGTGGGAAGGTCGAGAGTGATCTCGGTGGCACCGATCGCAGCAACGACGCCGGTAACGGTATCGCCGTTGTAGATGGTTTTGATGGACTCCTCCAGGAGCTCGTCAAAGGTCATCTCGGTCTTCTCCGCGGGAGCCGCCGCAGGCGCTTCCTCCGCAACGGGAGCATCCTCGGCCGCAGGCGCGGTCTCTTCGACGATTTCTTCTTTCAGGATCTCAGGCTCGTTCATCTTGTTTACTACC